>DATFQH010000488.1:0-3498 GCA_035264385.1 Pedobacter sp. | reverse complement strand
TTGCAGATTACATTAGCGCGGCCACTGAAGGCATCCGTTGTTGCGGCTTCCGGTCCGCTGAATTCTGTACCCCACATCGGGTGGGTTGCAATATACCGTCCTCTTTTGGCATGTCCCTTTACTGCATTAAGCAAAGACGTCTTGGTGGAACCGGTATCCAATACCACCTGCTGCGTTACCTGGTTCAGCACCAGGGGCAATAAGGTGGTACAAGCGCTTACCGGGGCACTCAGTATTACCAGGTCGCTGTTCGCGACTGCGGTGTTCAGGTCTGTTATTTCATCTACAATGCCCAGTTCAAGTGCCTTCTGTGTATGTGCTGTTTGGTTGTCTACTCCAAATACCTTCGAAGCAAAGCCTTTTTGCTTCAACACCAGAGCCATTGAACCGCCTATAAGCCCGAGGCCTATTACTGCTATTTTCATTAATCAAATGTAGTTATTAGTATATGCTCTTATCTATATTATTTAGCGTCCCGCTCGCTGATCCGGGTTATCGCCTGCTCGAACCTCGAAAGGTCACCGCACAGACTTATCCTGATGTAATGTTCCCCCTGGCTCCCAAATATGCCACCTGGTGTAAGAAAAACACCCGCTCCGTATAGGATCTCATCACTTAGCGCATAGGCATCTCTATAGTGTGCCGGTATTTTTGCCCAGACAAATAAACCCACCTGTTTAAGTTCGTAAACACAGCCCAGCATGTCGAGTATCTGGTACACCTTGGTTCTCCTTTCCAGATAGATGCCATTGATCTGGCTGTACCAATCCGCGCCGAGACTCAAAGCCTTAGCTGCTGCCAGCTGCAGCGGCAGGTACATGCCGCTATCCATATTGCTCTTGAATCTGAGTACTTCTTCTACCCTTTCCTTCGACCCGCAAAGCATCCCAATCCGCCAGCCGGCCATATTATGCGATTTACTCAAAGAATTCAGTTCCAGCACGACTTCTTTAGCACCGGGAACCTTCAAAAGACTTACCGGATTGTCATTCAGGATAAAGCTGTAAGGATTATCGTGAACCAGCAGTAGATTGTATTCCTTTGCAAATCTTACCAGATCTTCAAATAGTGCGGCATCCGCGGGCTGGCCTGTAGGCATATGAGGGTAATTTACAAACATCAGCTTCACCCTGCTCAGATCAGTAGCCTCCAGGGCTTTAATATCGGGATACCAGTTTTTTTCTTCCCGCAACAGGTAATTTACCGGTTTGCCACCTGCAAGTTTAACAGCACTTGCATAAGTCGGATAACCCGGGTTTGGGATCAATGCTTCATCACCCTCATTCAGATAGGTCATACAGATGTGCATAATACCTTCTTTTGAACC
The DNA here is from genome assembly GCA_035264385.1 of Pedobacter sp. GTDB lineage: Bacteria > Bacteroidota > Bacteroidia > Sphingobacteriales > Sphingobacteriaceae > Pedobacter. Next base: position 2,171 of record DATFQH010000488.1, on the reverse strand, counting down.
GATCAGCGGCAATATTTCAGTATCCGGATCAAGCGTTACCTCATACCACTGCTGATACCAGTCTGCAAAGGCCTTTCGCAACGCAGGGACACCTTTATAACCCTGATAACCGTTCACTCCCGGTTTCCCCGCTTCTTCCTGCAATGTTTTGATCACATCCGGATGTGGCGGAAGATCCGGGCTCCCGATACCTAAGTTAATAATGTTTTTACCTTCTTTATTCAGGAATTCTATTTCCCTAAGTTTCTGAGAGAAGTAGTATTCACTAACCCCCTCCATTCTTTTTGCAATCATGTTTAGAAATTACTTTTACCCTTGAACCAGGGATAACCATAAGGTCTTTATTTTTTACGGATAAAAATAGGCTTTTAATCGATAAATCACACAAAACAGCCTTAAATTGTGAACTGTTTTGTAAAATTGACTACCAGTACTTAACCTTCCGGAAAATGAACCCGATAATTCAAATTCTTATATCCTTTATCCTGTTTTTAGCCTTTCGCTATGATTCGCAGAAAAATAGTGTCGGTTCTGAAAATCCTGCAGCTGGCCCTCAGATCGTATGGGATACCAGCACCCTGAAGAGGATTTCTCCAGCATTGCCAGGCGAACGATACAACGCTTACGCAAGGATGATCCAGCTACATGACCAGTCGCTGCTGGCTATATATGAAACTAATGGAAACATTGTCGCCGTTAAGAGCGAAGATCTGGGCGCTACCTGGTCTGCACCTATTTCAGTAGCGGCCCGCAACAATGGAACAAACATGGCAGTTCCGGATATCCTGGAGCTTCAGGATCACTCCTTACTCGCCTGCTATAACCCACGTCCCTACCAGATCTCGCCATCCCGAAAATTTGGCATCAGGATTAAGAAAAGTTATGATGGCGGTCTAAGCTGGAAAGATGAAAAACTGATCTACGAAGCCGGGCATGAATTTAAGAACGGATGCTGGGAGCCCTCCGCCATCCAGTTGCCCGGAGGAGAGATCCAATTGTTTTTTGCCAACGAAGCCGGTTATACAGATTCAGATGAGCAAAATATTTCTGTGCTGCGCTCAATGGACAACGGGGCAAACTGGACTGATAAACCAGAAGTTGTAAGTTTCAGAGCAGGAAAAAGAGACGGCATGCCGGTGCCTTTATTGTTGAGGAACGGACGGGACATTGTTTTTGCCATTGAAGACAATGGTTTCGGAAATTTTAAACCCTACATCATTAGAAACTCAATAGCAGATAACTGGTCTAAAGTGACAGGTGGTGCAAGTAAGAAGAGAAGCTATGCCCTGTCGGCCAAAATAAAAGATCATATTTATGCGGGCGCGCCCTATCTGAGGCAATTAAAAACGGGCGAAACTCTGCTCTCCTACCAGGGAACCGAAGGCAGAACCAACAAAATGAATTTTGCGGACATGAAGGTGGTTATCGGGGATAAGCATGCCAGAAACTTTGGCGAAAAGTCGGTGCCATTTAAAATTCCCGCAGACAAATCATGTCTTTGGAACAGTCTTACCGTTTTAGATGACGACACTATCATTGCTGTAACGAGCACCAATGCTTATTCCGACCATTCAGAAATATGGATGATAAAAGGTAGGTACATTAGAAATGTCCTAAAATAAACAGGTGTGAGATCATAGGTTTCTATTCGTCATCAACCTAATGAACTCATCCTTTCTTTTGATAGAGATGATCACCGGAAAATCATCACTCATCACAGCATATCCTCCATCTGTTTTAAGCATTCTTTTTATTTTATTCAGATTGATGATATGTGAATTGTGAACCCGCATAAAGCCATGGGCAGTCAACAAAAGCTCATACTCTTTAAGATTTTTACTCACCATGATCCTACGGTCGTCTGCCAAATAGAAAGTTGAATAGGCACCCGCCGCTTCAATTCTGATGATCTCCTGTATGCGCACAAACTCAAGTTCATTGGCAAGTGAAAGCGTAAGGATCGGATCATGATTATTAGACAGGTGGCCCAGATTGTGCATCAATGTACTGAGCATATGTTCCTGACTTTCTTTACCTCTGCTCAACACATTCCTGACAGCTTCTTTCAATTCGTCTATGTCAATCGGTTTCAGCAAGTAATCTGCCGCACTGAACTTGATGGCTTTGATTGCATAATGGTCGTAAGCAGTCGTGAATATAACGGCAGGGCT
>DATFQH010000487.1:0-7183 GCA_035264385.1 Pedobacter sp. | reverse complement strand
ACAGGTTTTCTTTATCCATAACCGGGTCAATGACCTAATGCAGCTCGGAGGCCTGATCCAGAAACTGGTTCCAAAAGCAAGAATCGGTATTGCCCACGGACAACTCGATGGTGATCAGCTGGAAGATGTTATGCTAGATTTCATCAACGGTGAAAAGGACGTTCTGGTAGCCACCACTATTATTGAGGCCGGCCTGGATATCCCCAATGCCAACACCATCATCATCAATCATGCCCATATGTTTGGCCTCAGTGATCTGCACCAGATGCGTGGTCGAGTAGGACGTTCAAATAAAAAAGCATTTTGTTACCTGCTTAGCCCGCCACTGAGCACGCTTACCTCTGAGGCACGCAAACGCCTGAGCGCGATCGAAGAATTCTCTGATCTTGGTAGCGGGTTTAATATTGCCATGAGAGACCTCGACATCCGCGGCAGCGGGAATCTACTCGGAGCAGAACAAAGCGGCTTCATTGCAGAGATCGGGTTCGAGATGTATCACAAAATTCTGGACGAAGCCATACAAGAATTGAAAGACGACGAATTCAAAGGATTGTTTAAAGACGAACCTCCGCGACCATTTGTCAGCTTTACGCAAATCGATACTGATCTCGAGCTCTACATTCCCGATGATTACGTCACTAATATTACCGAGCGTTATAACCTGTATACAGAACTTTCTAAAATTGAGAACGAGGCACAGCTTAAAGCATTTGAATTATCCCTCAAAGACCGCTTTGGTAACGTCCCAAAACCCGTACAGACTATGTTAAGTGTCCTGCGTTTACAATGGGTGGCCAAAAAGCTGGCATTTGAAAAAATTACCTTCAAAAAGGGTACTCTGAGGGGTTATTTCATAACCGACAAGCAAAGTCCGTTCTTCGATTCGAACATGTTTAATAAAATATTGCATTTTGCCCAGATCCATCCCCGCTTATGCAACCTCAAGGAAGTCAAAGACAGCCTGCGTATTGCTTTTGACAATCTCAACACAGTAGACGAAGCAGTAGAGATGCTGGAAATGGTCGTTAGTTAAACACATATATGAACCCTCAATTATTACAAGATCTTGTCACTATGCAGATGCCCTTTGGCAAGTATAAGGGACGTTTGCTATGCGATCTTCCTGAATCCTATCTGATTTGGTTTCACCGGGAAGGATGGCCGGCCGGCAAACTGGGTCAGCTTATCGCAACACTCTACGAGATCAAACTGAACGGCCTTGAATACCTGCTGCAACCATTAAAAAAATAAAGCTCATTTACTTAAAATGTAGTCTGAGATCGAAGACAGGCTTAACCGTCCTAACGCAAGATCAGGTACAGATAGGCATATACCACCGGAGCTGCAATCAGCAAACCATCGAACCGGTCAAGGAAACCTCCATGACCCGGCAGGAATGTACCCGAATCCTTGGCATTCAGACTGCGCTTTAGCATAGATTCTACTAAATCTCCAAGCGTACCAAAACACCCGATTAGCACGGCCATACCAGTCCAAACGAAAATCTGGATTTCCGTAAACGATAAGGAAATCAGCCATGAGGCGAGCACGCTGGTAAATACTCCGCCAAAAAAACCCTCCCAGGATTTCTTGGGCGAGTGCCGTTCAAAAAGCCTGGTTTTTCCGAATTTCATTCCAAACAAGTAAGCCCCGGTATCGTTGGCCCAGAGCATCAACAGAAAAGCAAGTGGTAAATGAAAACTATACTCTGTGGTGTTGATCAGGAAACCAAGAGAATAAAAAAAACAAAAAGGAATGGTCACATAAATGAACCCTACAAAAGTATAGCTGATGTTGGCAAACGGAATCTTGTCTTTTTTATAAAGTTCACTGATAAAGACAGAAAAAATCAAAGGAACAAGCAGGAACAGGTATTTCGAGTCGAACTGCAGAAAATGATACCCCGCCGTCATCAAAAAGATCAGACCAGCGGCCACCAGTGCTACATTTCTGTGCGGCCTGATACCGGAAGTTTTGATCAGCTTAAAAAACTCATACAGCGCGGCCAGGCTCAGTAAAAGATAAAATCCGGTAAATGTATAGCCTCCCAAAAAGATAGAGCCCAGCATCACGATAGTAAAAAAGAAAGCGGTTATTGCCCTTGTTTTCATTTCGCTTGTTTTTTGAAATATAGAAATGCAAATATAGTCAGGAGGGAACTGATCACGTAGCCATACCAGGGAAAATGAGGAACAGAGTCTGCTTCAGTCCAGGGAAGGCTATGTCTTTGCATATACCAAACCACCAAAACACTATATGCATTATTTAAAAAATGGGCTAGCATAGCATACCATAAACTATGGCTCCATAAATAGATATAACCAAAGCCGGCACCCAAAAGCATTCTAGGCAGAAAACCATAAAATTGCAGATGTATCGCGCTGAATATAGCGGCAGAAAGCCAGATAGCCACATGAGGATTTCCAAATATCCTCATAAATGTTCGCTGCACTCCTCCACGAAACATCAGTTCCTCTGCTACAGCCGGCAGCAGAGCAATCATGAACAAATTAAGAATCAGATCCCAGATGTGCCTCATGGTAAGTAACGCAATGGTCATTCCAAGCGCTTCCTTTTCCTTTTGCTTCATCCATGCTTCTACAGGCTTAAGAAATTCCGGAAATACCATTTTCTGATTCAAGATGGCCGACCATTCCATCAGTGGCATCGAAACGGCCATCAACAGAAAAACCAACACTGTAATGATCAATTTAGGTCTTTTGAAATTGTAAAAGTTTCCCGGGCTTTTTCCTTCATACAGCGCAAGAAATACAGCGGGTACCATAAAGAAACCCAAACTGGTGAATATCTGCAAGATTTTTGCCTCTGTCTTCAACATTCCCGCGCTATCCAAAAAGTGAGTCAGATTACTAATTGCATGTGAACCGTAGACAACAAGGCAAACGAGAACCGTCAGCAAAATAGCTGCAACAATTCCACCCACCGCAAATACGATCAGCATGAAGAGCTGCATGTACGGACTATTTTCTTCTCGTGGCTTTTGTATGAAATTCATTATTTGTAAATGTTGTACCTTTGTCGTTTGAATTTTGGCTTGAAGATAGAAAAATGTCTGTAAAGATAGGAAATATTGATCTGGGTGAGTTTCCATTATTACTTGCTCCGATGGAAGACGTAAGTGATCCTCCCTTTCGCTTTGTGTGCAAACAAAGTGGCGTGGATATGATGTATACAGAATTTATTTCTTCTGAAGGATTAATCAGAGATGCGGCAAAGAGCAGGGCCAAACTCGATATCTTTGAATATGAGCGTCCTATAGGAATCCAAATCTTTGGAAGCGAAATTGATCACATGCGGGAAGCCACAGAAATAGCTACCCAGGCTGGCCCCGATCTGATGGACATTAATTACGGCTGTCCCGTAAAACAGGTCGCATGCCGCGGAGCAGGCTCTGCGTTATTGCAGGATATTGACAAAATGGTTGAAATGACCAAAGCGGTCGTAAATGCCACGCATCTCCCCGTAACTGTAAAAACACGCTTAGGCTGGGACGACAACACAAAAAATGTTGAAGAAGTCGCAGAACGGCTTCAGGACATTGGAATTCAGGCATTAACGATTCATGGCAGAACCCGGGCTCAACTTTATAAGGGAGAGGCAGACTGGACGCTGATCAGAGAGATTAAACGCAATCCGAGAATAAAAATTCCCATCTTTGGCAACGGGGACGTAGATAGCATACAGAAGGCCGCAGACTGGAGACTGGAATATGAAATTGACGGAATTATGATTGGCCGTGCCGCTATAGGGTACCCATGGATCTTCAGGGAAATCAAACATTTCTTTAATACAGGCAAAACACTTCCGCCTCCAACAATAGAAGAACGTGTTTCGATATGCAAAACCCACTTTGAAAAGTCTATAGCCTGGAAAGGCCCTAAAGTTGGCGTGTTCGAAATGAGGCGTCATTATGCAAATTATTTTAAGGGTTTGCCAGACTTTAAACCATACAGAATGCTATTGGTCAAAGAAGATAACATCGATACTATTCATAATATCCTGGACGAAGTGGCAGATAAATATTACAATATTTTACCTGTCGGTGAAATGGCTTGATTTTTGAAACGCACTTAAATAAATAATATTGAAATGGTTACAGCGATCACACAGGGCGTTAAAATCTCAGTAGAAACTACTTATCAGGATGATTATTCCAATCCGGGGAATGAACATTTTATGTTCGCCTACCGTATAAATATCGAGAATCTCACAGAATATACCATACAATTAAAAAGACGTCAATGGTTTATCTTCGATTCAAACGGCACTCAACGAGAAGTAGAAGGCGAAGGAGTGGTGGGGCAACAACCCATTTTACATCCTGGTGATATGCACTCTTATGTCTCCGGCTGTCAGCTATCCACAGACATTGGCAGTATGAGGGGAAATTACCTGATGCAACGCACAATCGATGATTCTCAGTTTAGTGTTGAAATTCCCGAGTTTGAACTGATAGTTCCTTACAGATTGAATTAACCTTATTTATTCTCTGTTTCTGCCAAACAAAATAGAGAGATAATAAATCAGATTAGTCATAGCACCCAGCGCTGCAACAACGTAGGTCATAGCAGCCCACCATAAAGCATCTTTCGCTTGGCCATGTTCCTCAGATGTATACAGCACAGCCTTGTTGTTTTTAAGCCAGCTTAGAGCCCTTCTGCTTGCGTCAAACTCAACTGGTAGAGTTATGATGCTAAATATCGTAATTAACGCCAGCCCGGCCACTCCGATCGCCAAAACAATCGGATTGAAAGTAACGGCTATAAGCATCACACCTATGATCAATACCCACTGTAATAAGTTAGAAGTTATACTTACCACGGGGACCATGCTGCTCCTCAAATTTAACCAGTTATAAGACCTGGCATGCTGAACCGCATGTCCGCACTCGTGGGCCGCCACAGCCGCGGCAGCTACACTTCGTCCATAATAGACATCAGTGCTCAGATTGACCGTTTTTTCCTCAGGATTATAATGATCAGACAGCTGTCCGTCTACGCTCATCACCTGCACATCAAATATACCGTTGTCATGCAGCATTTTTTCTGCAACTTCTTTTCCCGAAAATCCCGAATTCAGCTGCATTTCTGCATACCTTGAAAATTTGTTTCTAAATCGCCACTGCACAAACATGCTTAGGATTAGAACAGGGATTATTAACATGATATATATTCCCATCTTAGTAGAGTATGTTTTTCACTGTATCATAATCAAAAAGCGTTCCCAATTTAGCAGCTCATTCAAAAAACACTAAATTTAAATATGGCAACGAATCTTTCTTACTGGGAAAAACAGCATTTTTTTGACTACGATATAATTATAGCCGGGAGCGGAATAGTTGGTCTGAGTGCCAGCATCGCCCTTAAAATCAAAGAACCGAACCTTCGCATAGCTATACTCGAAAGTGGATTCCTGCCTACAGGAGCAAGTACCAGGAATGCCGGATTTGCTTGTTTCGGCAGTATATCAGAACTGATCGAACAAGAGAAGAGCTGTGGTACCGATGGTCTTCATCAACTTATTGAACGCAGATGGAAAGGGCTTTTAAAACTCCGTAATCTTTTAGGTGACGAGTCTATCAATTATCAAAACCATGGTGGTTATGAAATTTTTAAACCCGAAGAATACAAGCTATCTGATCTTTGCTTCACTAAAATTGACCATTTTAATAGTCTTATCCGGGATATTGTAAAAACAAACAGCACCTATAAAATATCCGGTTCAAAAATAGCGGATTTTAACTTTAGCGGTATAAATGCCATGATTGAGAATAGGCTGGAGGCCCAGATTGACACAGGAAGAATGATGCGTCATCTATTACTGAAATCAAGCGCCCTTGGCATATTTATTTTTAACAGCTGCAAAGTAACTGAAATAAACGAAACCGGAGCCGGGCAGGAACTCATCACCACACAGGGTAATTTTTTATGTAAAAAATTGCTGCTCTGTACAAACGCATTCATTAAAGACCTTTTACCGGATATCGACGTAACTCCAGGCCGCGGACAGGTGATCGTAACCAGCCCTATAAAAAATCTAAAACCAAAAGGTACCTTCCATTACGACAGAGGATATTATTATTTCAGAAACGTCGGGAACAGGGTATTGATTGGCGGCGGCAGGAATCTAGATTTTAAAGCAGAAAGTACCACTACCTTTGGAGAAACCCCGATAGTTAACAAAGCCCTCGTGAAATTGCTAGAAGAAATAATCATTCCCGGATCACCTTTCGAAATAGAATACAGCTGGAGTGGTATTATGGCTTTCGGATCTGGTATAGATCCAATCATTAAAGAAGTAAGGCCAGGTGTTTTCTGTGCAGTCAGGTGCAATGGGATGGGTGTTGCAATTGGTACCCAAACAGGAGAAGACGCCGCAAAATTAATTTTAGAATTGCTTTAGTAATTGATTTTTCCGATTTTTGATAAAAAAATTAGTAATGGAGATCCCAATCATTGTCATATTGATCATAATTTTAGTAGTCTTGCTACTGATTGCATTCAGAAAGCCTGAATCAAAAACACAACAGTTATCCCTACTCGAACTAAAAGAGACTGAACATCAAAAAACACTACTAAACCTAAAAGATGAAAAGATCCGCTTGCAGGATGAAATGAATGATCTTCGCAACCTGTATATGGAAGAACGCGGTCGATTGATCAAAACGGAAGAAAATCTGGCGGCAGAACGCAGTAAACATCTTGAACAGCAAAAATATATTGCAGAACTACAGCAACGCTTCAAGCTGGAATTTGAAAACATTGCCAATAAACTTCTGGATGAAAAATCTGCACGGTTTACTGAACATAACCGGTTACAAATGGATCAGATCCTTAATCCATTAAAGGAAAATATTAAAGCCTTTGAAGATAAAGTAGAAAAGGTTTACAAATCTGAATCTGATGAGCGGAATATCCTCAGGGGGGTTATATCTCAGCTTATGGTACAAAGCAAACAAATTCAGGAAGATGCCAATAACCTGACCAAAGCATTAAAAGGCGACAGTAAGAAACAAGGTAATTGGGGCGAAATTATATTGGAACGTATTTTAGAACGATCAGGCCTTACAAAAGACAGGGAATATCGCATACAAGCCAACCTCACCAATCCAGATGGAACCAGATTACAACCTGATGTAATCATAGATTTACCCGACGACAAA
>DATFQH010000486.1:0-23074 GCA_035264385.1 Pedobacter sp. | reverse complement strand
ATTAAACTTGAAGCTGAACTCGGTGTAGATAAAAATAACGTTGAAGTCAAGGAAGTGACTGCTGAAAAGTTGTCAGAAACCACATTCAGGAACTTTGTGGAAGTTCAGGGCAGGGTGGATGCTGTTGACAATGTAGAAATCACTCCGCAGTCGGCCGGTGCTGTAACTGCGGTCTATGTAAAAGTGGGGCAGAAAGTATCTAAAGGACAGGTGCTTGCACAGATAGACGATAAGGTACTTCGCCAGAGCATTGCTCAAATGGAAACACAGCTCGAATTGTCCACTACAGTGTTTAACCGCCAGAAGAACCTGTGGGACCAAAAGATCGGAACTGAAGTTCAGTATTTGACCACTAAGAGCCAGAAAGAAGGTTTGCAGAAGCAACTGGCCGGGCTGCAGTCTCAGGCGGCAATGAATAAAATTACGAGTCCCGTGTCCGGAACTGTAGACGCCATGGAACTTAAGCTCGGGCAATCCGTATCTCCGGGAACACCGACAGGCATCAGGATCGTCAATGCCAGTAATCTTAAAGTAAAGGCAGAGGTTTCTGAAAACTATGCCGGAAAAGTGAACGAAGGCGATGCGGTGCAGGTGTCGTTACCAGACGTGCCCGACACCTTTGATACAAAAATTCATTTTGCCGCAAAGGTTATAGACCCGATATCCAGGGGATTCAATGTAGAAGTTAAACTACCCGCCAATGCCAAATACCGCCCCAATATGCTGGCCGTATTGAAGATTGTGGATTATCAGAATGATAAGGCGCTCATCGTTCCGGTCAATGCCATCCAAAAATCGGAAAGCAGTGAATATGTATTTGTGGCGGTAAACGGGAAAGCCAAAAGAACCGACATCAAAAGCGGAAAAACATCCGGAGGGAAAGCAGAAGTCGTTTCCGGATTAAAAGCAGGCGATCAGGTAATCGTAACAGGTTTTCAGGACCTCAATGATGGTGATGCCGTCAAATTGTAACTGGTGATTCAAATTTCAAATTGAATATGAAAGACGTAAATAAAGAATTTCGCCCGTCCAGCTGGGCCATAGACAACAGAACGGCCATATACGTGTTTACATGTATATTGTGTCTGATGGGATATTTTTCTTATCAGGGCCTCCCCAAAGAGAACTTCCCCGAAGTAATTATTCCCAAAATCTTCGTTCATACCTACTATCCGGGAACTTCTCCCGCTAATATGGAGAACCTGATCACCAAGCAACTGGAAAAGGAGATCAGGGGAACCCTGGGTTTGAAAAAGGTAACATCCAATTCTTACCAGGATGTATCATCAATAACGGCCGAATTTAATGCCGATGTAGACATTAAGGATGCCAAGCAGCGGATCAAGGACGCGGTAGACAAGGCCAAGAGCGATCTGCCCTCAGATGTTCCCGAAGACCCGGTGATCATGGATATCAATCTTTCCGACATGCCGATCATGTATGTGAATATTTCGGGAGATTATGACCTGAAAAAACTAAAAGAGTATGCCGATGATATTGAAGAAAAAATTGAAGGCCTCAAGGAAATAGCAGGCGTTGATATTGTTGGCGCGCTGGAACAGGAAATTCAGATCAATGTCGATCTGCCTAAAATGGAAGCCGCTAAGGTATCTTTCGATGATATCGGGACAGCTGTAGGTTCTGAAAACCGAACCATATCCGGTGGTAGTGTGAAAATGGATGGAATGCAGCGCAGTCTGAACATTAAAAAGGAGTTCAAAAGCGCAGACGAACTGAGCAACCTGATCATCAAATCACAGACCGGTGGCTCAGTTTACCTCAAGGACATTGCTGAAGTAAAGGATTCTTTTAAAGAGCAGAAGAGCTACGCGCGCTTATATGGCAAGAATGTAATTACACTCAACGTCAGGAAACGGAGCGGAGAAAACCTGATCGAAGCATCAGATAAGATCAATGCGATGCTGAAGGAAATCAAGGGGACTACGGTTCCCGAAAAGCTGGACATTACCGTCACAGGAGATCAGTCCGATCAGACACGGATCACCCTGCACGACCTGATCAATACTATTATTATCGGTTTCATTTTGGTGACGCTGATCCTGATGTTTTTCATGGGCGTAACCAATGCCTTATTTGTTGCCTTATCAGTACCGCTTTCGATGTTCATCGCCTTCATTTCCATGCCCGTGCTTGGAAGTGTCTTCGATTTTAACTTTACCATGAACATGATGGTGTTGTTCTCATTCCTGCTTGGTCTGGGTATCGTTGTGGATGATGCCATCGTGGTCGTTGAAAATACACACAGGATATTCGACAACGGCCGGGTGCCCATTGTTAAGGCGGCCAAAACAGCCACAGGTGAGGTATTTCTGCCTGTGCTTTCCGGAACCCTTACCACCCTTGCGCCATTTTTTCCATTGCTTTTCTGGCCGGGTATCATCGGCGAATTCATGTATTTCCTGCCGGTTACACTCATTGTAACCCTGACTGCTTCATTAATTGTAGCTTATATCATTAACCCGGTGTTTGCTGTCGATTTCATGAAGCCGCATGATGATCACGAAGATAAAAAACCTTCCTTCGATAAAAGAGTTAAAATTACCCTGCTGGTATTTGCCGGTTTGATTTTGCTGGGATACCTGGTCAACTTTGGATTGGGGAATTTCCTGGTTCTACTAGCCCTGCTTTACCTGCTGAACCACTTTGTACTGACCGGAGTGATCAAGAAATTTCAAAATGTCACCTGGCCAAAATTTGTAAACAGATACCACAGTTTACTTACCTGGGCCTTAAAGCGGCCAAGAACCATGATCCTGAGTACTGTAGGATTGTTCGTCTTTACCCTGATTCTGGTCAGCTTCGTGCCTCCGCGTGTCGTATTTTTTCCTACTGCCGATCCTAACTTCGTTTATGTATATATCGACATGCCCATTGGTACCGATCAGGCTTTTACGAACAAAGTAGTAGAAAAGGTAGAACAACGCGTAACCAAAGTAGTAGGCCGGAACAATCCTGATGTATCTTCAATCATATCCAATGTTACCGTTGGGGTTACAGATCCTCAGTCTGAAGATCAGGGAGAGTATACCAACAAAGGCAAGGTAACGGTAGCTTTTGTATCGTTTGGCAAAAGAACAGGCGAAAGTACATCCAGTTACCTGGATAAGATCAGGAAGGTAGTGAAAGGTATTCCCGGAGCTAAGATTGCAGTAGCGCAAGAGCAGGGAGGCCCGCCTACGGCCAAACCGATCAGTATCGAGATCACCGGCGACGACCTCGATTCCATTGCGGCGACATCAGACCGCTTAAAGAAACACCTTGACAAAAAACAAATTGCCGGTGTAGAAGAACTGAGTTCGGATTTTCATGCCAACAATCCAGAGGTGATTTTTGAGATCGACCGTGAACGCGCAAATCGCGAAGGTATTAGTACCTACCAGATCGGAGGTACATTGCGTACCGCACTGTTTGGCCGCGAGGTTTCAAAATTCAGGGATGTGAACGACGATTACGAGATCAATATAAGGGCCAGAGAAGATCAGCGGAATAACCTCGATGCGCTGCGGAATATCAAAATCACCTACAGGGACATGTCCATGAACGGCATCATCAGGCAGGTTCCAATTTCCTCTTTCGCAAACATCGATTATGTCAATACCTATGGGGGCGTCAAGCGCAAACAGCAAAAAAGGATCATTATCCTTTCATCCAACGTGCTTTCAGAATACAATCCTAACGAAGTCGTAGCCAATATTCAAAACGAGATCAACGAATTTAAGGCTCCGGCAGGGGTCGAGATTAAGATGGCAGGTGAGCAGGAAGAGCAAATGGAAACGGCGGCCTTCTTATTTAAGGCCCTCATCAGTGCCCTGTTCATCATCCTGATCATCCTGGTGATGCAGTTCAATTCGATCAGCAAGCCGCTTTTGATTTTGAGTGAAATCATGTTCTGTATCATCGGCGTACTTCTGGGGATTACCATTTTCGGAATGGATATGTCTATCGTAATGACCGGTTTGGGTATCGTTGCCCTTGTTGGCATTGTGGTTAGGAACGGGATCCTGCTGGTAGAATTTACAGAATTGATGGTAAGCCAGGGAATGCCGGTATACGACGCTGTTGTGGAGGCAGGAAGAACGAGGATGACCCCAGTGTTGCTCACCGCAACCGCGACCATGCTTGGGCTTATTCCGCTCGCAGTAGGGATGAACCTGGATTTTGTGACCATGTTTACAGAGCTTAATCCGCATTTGTACTTTGGCGGAGATAATGCAGCGTTCTGGGGCCCGTTATCATGGACCATGATCTTCGGATTGAGCTTTGCTACCTTCCTCACGCTGGTACTCGTTCCTTGTATGTATCTGGTTGCCGATTCCAATTCTAAAAGAATTAAAAAGATGCTCGCATCACCTATTGTTGAGGAAAACGTAAAAAAATAAAACCTGAATAGCGATATTTGCGTATATGAAGTTAGCGTAAAGATAATGTAAAGTTATTTTTTGGATTTTGCGTATTTTTGCATAATCATAACTTATATTAACAAAACGATTAACCATCTCGCCAAAAAAAATGAGCTATCAGGATTACAAATGCAGGAAGTGTAACACCGATTTTCACTACCAGGTACCGCGGGGATTTGTGCTTAAGCACTTGCTCGGGTTTCTGCCATTGAGGATTTACTGGTGTCCTAAATGCACCACCAACAGATATGTGTGGATTGGAGACAAAAAGAAGGGTTACTAACCCTTCTTTTTTTGTTATATACTCCTACATTTTTAGTAGTTTAGTCAATCTTAATGCCCGATTGACTGTTATGAAAAGAATTCTGCCCCTTGTTTTATTTTCTCTCCTCACCAGTACCGCATTTGGCCAGATGAACGCAGATTATAACTATAGTCTTGCCCTGAGGGCCTTCAGCATCGGACAGATGCCAAGAATCCTGGACGAGTCGGGCGCTAAATATTTCACGAATTCAGCATTCAATGGTGTAATGGTTAAGTTCAATGACAACCAGATCAGCTATCGCCTGAACGGCACCTACTACAATAGATCCAAACGGTTCTTTAACAATTGTGAAACCTGCGGGGAAGCAAACGGTAAGCTCGCAGACTATTCTTTTAAGTTGGGTTTCGAAAAAAGCTTTAACTATGCCCGTATTCAGCCCTATTTCGCCTTCGATATCGGATACCGGTCCAATACCTTCACCGGCGATCTGGAAAACAGGAATGAATTAAAGGATGATGCTGCGGTTAGTGACGGAATGGAAATCGTAGCGATAGACGCTTCAAAGATGGGGCTGGTCATCACTCCCGTGATAGGGTTAAAAATTAACCCAGTTCCACAGGTTTCCATATTCGCAGAAGGGAACCTGGATTTCTTTTATTTTTACGAAAGACAAGAGACAACCTGGCACGATATTGACAACACCAGGTCGCTAAAGAAATATTACAAATCGGAATTTTTACTGAACCCGTTTTCAGTTGGCATTCAGGTTCACTTCGGAAACAATAAGTGATCTGATGTCAATAGTCGCAGGTTTTGAATTGTCATAAGTTCCTTACAAAGTAAATAAATACGTATGTTTGCAGCCATAAATTTTAAAATATCATTCGAATGAAAGTTGCCTTAATTACCGGTGTTACAGGTCAGGACGGTGCCTATTTAGCAGAGTTTTTGTTAAAGAAGGGCTATTTTGTTCACGGACTTAAAAGACGTTCATCGTTGTTCAATACAGAACGGATCGATCATTTGTACCAGGACCAGCATGAGCAGGGTGTAAACTTCAAGCTTCACTTCGGTGATCTGACAGACTCTACAAATCTCATCAGGATCATTCAGGAAACACAGCCGGATGAAATTTATAACCTTGCCGCCATGAGCCACGTTCATGTGAGCTTTGAGATGCCGGAATATACGGCCAACGCAGATGGGATCGGTACCCTGAGGTTACTGGAAGCAGTGCGAATTTTAGGGCTAGAGAAAAAGACCAGGATCTACCAGGCCTCAACTTCAGAGTTGTACGGATTGGTGCAGGCAGTGCCTCAAAGTGAAACCACGCCTTTCTATCCGCGATCGCCTTATGCGGCAGCAAAAATGTACGCTTACTGGATCACGGTAAACTACAGGGAAGCTTATAAAATGTTTGCCTGCAACGGAATTCTTTTTAACCATGAAAGTCCGCTCAGAGGAGAAACTTTCGTTACCCGGAAAATCACCAGGGCTACAGCAAAGATTGCTTTGGGCCTTCAGGGCTGTTTATATCTGGGTAACCTTTCTGCCCAACGCGACTGGGGGCATGCCAAAGACTATATAGAGGCCATGTACCTGATCCTGCAACAAGATCAGGCCGAAGATTATGTAATTGCTACCGGAGTTACCACCACCGTGAGAGATTTTGTAAAAATGAGTTTCGCAGAATTGGGTATCGAAATAGAGTTCAGCGGCAAAGACCAGCATGAACGGGGAGTGATCATCGATGTAGATCAGGAATTGGTTAAAAGCCTTGGACTGAATGATGAACACCTGAAGCCGGGAACAATCGTGGTACAGGTAGATGAGAAATACTTCCGCCCTACCGAGGTAGACCTTTTGCTGGGAGATCCTACAAAATCAAATACCAAACTGGGCTGGAAACCTAAATACGATCTGCCTGCACTGGTAAAAGACATGGTGCATTCCGATCTTCACCTGATGAAGAAAGACGAATATTTGAAACAGGGCGGTTTTAAAACATTAAATTATTTCGAATAATACCTGAATACCCTTATCTAAGATGAAGTTAAAAAAAACATTTGCGTTACTGATCCTTGTGCTGACGGTGTTCATTTCGCAAAGTTTATTTGCCCAGACCACGGACTACTCAAATGTCAAAGTTGATGACCTGACGGATGCTCAGATCAGGGAACTTATAACAAAGGCCGAATCTATCGGGTATGACGATTCTCAGCTGGAGCAAATGGCCGCTGCTCAGGGGCTTCCGGATGCTGAGATTAAAAAATTGAGGATCAGGGTCGATAATATCCGCAGCCAGGGCACAAATGCAAGTTCGGCTGACGCGGTTGCAAAGCCTGTAGAATTGAACCGGAAAAGAGACTTTAATCCGGGCGACTCCTTAAGCAAAGCAGGTTCATCTGCTACGCCTGTGCCGACAGTAACTCCTCAGGTACCGATTTTTGGAGCAGCCTTGTTTAAAAACGCTAACCTGACCTTCGAACCAAACTTACGCATGGCTACGCCAAAAAGTTATGTTATAGGGCCGGATGACGATCTGTTGATAGACATTACCGGCGATAATGAGGCCTCTTATAAGCCTCGTGTCAGTCCCGATGGCACCATCAAAATACAATATGTCGGGCTCATCAGTGTTGGCGGGCTGACCATTGAGCAGGCCATAAGTAAAATACGATCAGTACTATCCTCAACCTATCCAGCTATGCGATCCGGACGGACCAATGTTAGCGTTACCCTAGGCAACATCAGAGGTATAAACATTACAGTAGTTGGGGAAGCCGTAAAGCCCGGCACTTACACACTCCCTTCCCTTGCATCCGTATTCAATGTGCTGTATGCTTCAGGCGGGCCAAATGAAAACGGATCCTTTCGGAAAATACAATTGGTGCGCAACAACAAGGTCATTGCAACTTTAGATGTTTACGATTTCCTGCTCAATGGTATACAAAAGTCGAACATCAGGCTTCAGGATCAGGATGTGGTCAATATTCCTGTTTACGCCGCAAGAGTAGAAGTGTCAGGAGAAGTGAAGCGTCCGGCACTGTTCGAAGTATTGGAAACTGAAAGCCTGAAGGATGTCCTCGCCTTTGCAGGAGGCTTCTCCAACGAAGCCTATACCTCGAGGGTTAAGGTTTTGCAAAATACCAGTAAAGAGCGTAAGATCACCGACATTTCACAAGACAATTTCTCAGGCCACCGTCCGGCAAACGGAGACAAGTACGTGGTAGAGAAAATATTGAACCGCTTCGAAAACCGTGTCAGGATCAGCGGGGCAGTGTTCAGACCAGGCGAATACCAGCTGGAGTCTAACCTGACTTTAAAACAACTGATTGGCAAAGCAGAAGGACTTAAAGAAGATGCCTTTTTAAACCGGGGTTACATTTCCAGGCTGAATGCCGACAATACCCTTGCCCTGCTCAGCTTCGACGTCGCTAAAATTATGGCAGGTACCGATCCCGACATCAAGCTCCAGAGAGAAGATAACGTAAACATTTCCTCCCTTTTCGATATCAAGGAAGAATATAAAGTTACTATACAAGGTGAAGTGCGTCAGCCTGGAACATTTATGTTCGCAGACAACATGAACCTCGAATCCCTCATTCAGATGGCAGGAGGTTTTATGGAAAGCGCTACACCCAACCGGATCGAAATTTCCAGGAGAATCAAAAACAGCAATGCCACATCAGCTTCAGCTCAATCTGCGGAAGTATTTACTGTAGATGTAGATCAGAGCCTGAAAATCAGAGATTCCAGTTTTGTATTGATGCCCTTTGACATCGTGTCGGTAAGAAGCTCAAGGGCTTATCAGGTTCAGCGCCAGGTGCGGATAGAAGGAGAAGTACTGTTTCCCGGTGTTTACACGATCACCCATAAAGACGAACGCATTTCCGACATCATCAAACGCGCAGGCGGCCTCAGCGAACTGGCTTATACAGAAGGGGCATCTCTCAAAAGAGCAGGCGGGGCAGATAACATGAACCCTGAAGATGAAAGGGAAAAACTGCGCAACCTGCAACGTCTGAAAGAAAGCGGAGCTAAAGATACCTCCAGTATCGAAACAGACCTGAAGGTCTTAAGAAGTGACATGGTTGGTATCGACTTGAAACGCATATTAAAACGTCCGCTGTCCAGATACGATCTCATTCTCGAAGATGATGATGTCATCCGGATTCCTAAACAACTGCAGACCGTCAGAGTTGTGGGCGAAGTCCTGAAGCCTAACAGTATTCTATATTTACCCGGAAAAAGCTTCAGAAGTTATATAGACGGGGCAGGAGGGTTTAGCTATAGTGCCTATAAAAAAGGGGCATATGTAGTGTATTCCAACGGTTCTGTAGCGGCAGCCAAGAAGTTTCTTTTCTTCAACAACTACCCGCAGATTAAGCCAGGCGCCGAGATTTTTGTTCCAAAAAAGGCAGAACGTGAAAGGCTGAACCTGCAAACAGTTGTAGGGCTCACTACCGGTTTGGCATCACTTGCCGCTATAGTCATTTCATTGATCCGTTAACACATACCAGTCCATGAATTCTGATAAGCAAATTTATCCGCAAACTACCCTGAAGGAGGTTGTCAACACCCTGCAATCTATTTCAGCCTATATCAAAAGTAAATGGAAATTTGTGTTGATATTCATGCTTACCGGTGCTGTTCTGGGGCTGGCCTATTCCAAATTTAAGAAACCGACCTATACCGCTATTCTTACTTTTGTGCTCGACGAAGGCGAGGGCATGGGCGGGGCACTCGGGCAATTCTCCGGTCTGGCCTCTATGGTTGGTCTGGACATTGGCGGTGGCTCAGGCGGTGGTATTTTTAAGGGAGACAACATCATGGAACTGTACAAGTCCAGAACAATGATGGTCAAAACGCTTTTGACCCCCCTCAACGAAAAGGAGCTGCTTATAGACCGCTATATCGCATTTAACGACCTGCGTAAAAAGTGGGCCGAAACACCGTCGCTAAAAAATATCAACTTTAAAATCCCGCAGGAACAGTTCACTGTACAGCACGATTCAATACTTACAGCTGTTGTCAGGCACATCAACAAAAGCATGCTTGAAGTGCTGAAGCCAGACAAAAAACTCAACATCATAAAAGTAGAAGTAGAGGCAAAAGACGAAATGTTTGCGAAGAGGCTTTCGGAAGTACTGGTAGCAGAGGTCAACAAGTTCTATTCAGACACGCGAACCAAAAACTCGACTGAAAACCTTAAGATTCTGCAGAAGCAGACCGACTCGGTAAAAAATGAACTCCGTGCCGCTATCACAGGAACAGCCGCCGCCACCGATGCCAACCCAAACATAAATCCTGCCAGGCAGGTGCTCAAGGTGCCGTCTCAAAACAGACAGATCGATGTAAAGGCAAACACCGCTATTCTTGAAGAACTCGTTAAGAATCTGGAAATATCCAAAGTCAGTTCAAGGAACAACAGACCTCTGATCCAAACGATCGATATACCTGTTCTGCCCCTTACTAAAAATCATATCGGACTAGTGCTCGGTTTAATCCTTGGCACAGTAATCGGCGGAATATTGGCAACTATTATACTTTTTGCAAAATTTGTATTTAGACTTTTGCTGAAATAAACCAAGTTCAGGAACAAATTGAAAAAAAAGGCATCTCTGCTTTTCATACTTAGGGTACTCAAAATGGGAATTTCCGTTTTGACTTTATCACTGTCTGCAAAATATTTTGGGGTGTCCATTCAGCGAGATGTATGGCTACTCGCCTTCAACTGTATCGTCGTCCTCGATCTTGCCATCTGGGGGCCACTCAATGAAACCTTCAGGGCAAAGTTTATTTTCTTCAGGGAAGAGAACGGAGAAGACGAAGCCCTGAAAAGAGCAAGGTCTGTATTGATTTTCACCAATGTCATCACGGTTGTTATTGTAGCCTTTCTTATCCTGATGCCCGAATTACTTGCAGGATTTATCGCTCCCGGTTTAAAAGGAGCCGAACTGGCGTTTCTTCTTTTCATGATCCAGGTCATTGCGCCCAGTTTCCTCTTTAATCAGATCGGGCAAATCCTCATCAGCATATTGAACGCTTACAACTCGATCTATATCCCGGAGATCTCTGGTTTCATTTCAGGCATCATTAACCTGGCAATGATCATTCTGCTGGCGCCTGTAATCGGCATTTATGCCCTGGCCTGTTCTTACTACCTCGGTCTGCTGCTGCTCATCGTTTTACTGGTTATACAGGTCAAAAAAATGAAGATCAACCTCTTCAGCCAGATGACCGCAGTCAAACTATCCGATGCCATGCCCTTTGTCCTGTTCGCACTACCGTTCTTCCTGCCATACTTTGCCGGCCAGATCGCTAACATTGTAGAAAAATCCATCGCCAGTACCATGGGTACAGGAGTTGTTTCGGTGCTCGACTATGCAAGGAAGTTTTCCGATATCCTGCTCGGGGTACTATCGAGCGTACTTACCACCATACTCGTTCCGGCACTTTCAGTCAGGTTTGCTCAAAAAGATCATACAGGCTTCTTCCAGGAATTCAGGCAGATGTATCAGGGCGGTTTACTCCTCCTTGCCGGAATTACAGCCATGTTTACTGCCTGCCCTGGCGCTTTCGTAGCTATTTTGTACGGGCAAGGCAGTATAAATACCGCAACCCTTACTCAAATCAGTACGCTTACAACGCTCTACAGCTGGTCTGCTGTAGCCGTTTTCCTGTATGCCATCATCGGCATGTCGCTCATTGCTTCCAAGAAAGGAAAAATTTATGCCCTCTACGGCATCGTTGCCCAATTGGTAATGGTAGCACTCAATCTACTCTTTTATAAAAAACTTGGCACTTATATTTTCCCACTCTCGCTGTTGGCGGCGCATTTTATGGCGGTCATACTCATTTTTAGTCATTTACCCCAACGCAAATCCCTGGCATTGATTACACTCAAATATCTGCTGCTGCTCGTATTGGTCACCACGCTTTTATATGGAATTAATGTTAGCTTCATCAAGCTAAGCTCCCCATTTTTATCGTTGCTGGCCAACGGCAGTCTGTTTCTGTTCCTGATGCTTTCCCTTATCTTTGTCTTCCGGCTGGATGAAGGGCTCGCCCTGCGCAGACTATACCAAACTCTTGCCCGGCCCCAAATAAAATGAAGCGTTTCCTAACCCTATTCCCCGCGGCAGAAAATGTGCACCTGATCAAAGATGTAGGTATGCTGCCCTTTATGATGCATCAGGAATTGGGCTACTCAGCAACGCTTGCCTGTTACAACAACGGCCATTACGACTATCTTCATACAGAAGTCAAAGGACTGAATCTGGTGTTCATTAAGCGTTTCACAGGTAACGCATTTCTGGATGGGCTTTTTTTTCTGCTGCGAAATGCACGCAGGTACAATATCCTGCAGGTCTATCACCTCACCAGGGCCGCACAAATCTGGTGCTTTTTCTTCAAGTTTATGTCTTTCGGAAGCGCGAAAACCTATCTTAAATTAGACGCCGATGATTCCATTCTGACCTTTAAGCCCTCAAAATGGACTGCGGCAATTTCCATGGCGCTCATTAAATACATAGACCTGATTACAGTAGAGAATACTGCGTACCAAACTTTTCTGAATGAACACAATACCCTTGGCAGACCGGTTGAATATTGCCCTAACGGATTCTATGACGATGGCCAGCGTAGCCCTGTCAACTTTCAGGACAAGGTCAACACCATACTAACCGTAGGCCGGATCGGAACCAGGCAAAAAGCAACGGAAGTCCTTTTGGAAGGTTTTCGTTTATTTGCCCAAACCGATGAAACATGGAATTTGGAAATAGCTGGCCCTATAGCACCGGATTTTCAGGAATACATCACCAGGTTTTTTCAGGATCATCCAAAATTGGAGAGCAGGATCGCATTCACCGGGGTAATAACGGATCGTCGGGCACTTTGGGAAAAATACAAGCGGGCAAAGATATTTATACTTAGTTCCAGATGGGAAGGATTTCCCCTGGTATTTCCGGAAGCCATGAAAGCAGGCTGTTTCATCCTATCCACTACCTTGCCGGCAGCAATTGATGTGGTGAACAATAATAAATTTGGTTCGCTTTTTCCAATTGACGAACCGGAACAGCTGGGTCGAGCGCTGACAAAGACTGCGGTAAATGAAAATACTTTGGAGCAGGCCTGTGCCGGGATCCAGCAATACGGTTATGCTAATTTTTACTGGCCTGCGATCTGCCGCAGATTAAACGAATTTTTATCCTGAGCTATGGACGTATCAGTAATCATTGTCAACTACAACACAACAGCCTTAACAAGGCAATGTATTGCTTCGGTGAAAGCTTTTACCAGGCTCAGTTACGAAATCATCTTAGTCGATAACGCCTCAAAAGACAGATCGATACTCGGGTTAGCACAAGAATTTCCCGGGCTGGTCCTTATTGCCCAAAAGGAAAATCTAGGATTCGGCAGGGCCAACAATGCAGGAATTGAAATTGCCAAAGGCAAATACGTCTTTCTGCTCAATTCCGATACCTATTTGCTGAACGACGCCATTGATGTCTTATTTCATTATATGGAACAGCCTCAACACCAACATGTCGGTTGTTCCGGAGGAGACCTTTTCGCCGAAGACGGTAACAAGCAGACCTCTTACGGCCATTTGCCCTCAATCGCAGAAGCCATCGGGGCACTTGGCTTTCTGAAGCTCAACAGAAGCTGGTTCGACCGGCACCTGAGCAGCGGTGTAAAGAATAAGGAAGACCGCATAAGGGAAGTAGGCTATATCTGTGGCGCCGACAGCTTCATCCGGAAGTCGGTACTGGAAAAAACAGGAGCCTTTGATCCGCGTTTTTTCTTGTATTACGAAGAAACCGAGTTATCCTACCGGATTAAAAAAAGCGGATACATCTCCGTACTCGTTCCTCAGGCAAAGATTGTGCATCTGGAGGGAGGCTCGCAAACCGTAAGCGACGACTTCAATTTCCGGAAGATCGAAATTTATTCAGCCAGCCGCACCCTCTATTTCAAACTATGTTTCGGACCCCTTACCGCTTTTCTGAGCAAGGTTATCTATGCGGTCCAGGCATTAATATTTTTCATTGTTAAGCGTAAAAGCGGATATTTGAAGACAGCCGGAATCATTATGCGCTCCTAACTGATGAAACAGAAGATCTTATACGTATGCACCATTCCCGCACTCGAAGCTTATAGCATCGGGCTAATCAGCGCCGCCTTCCAAAGTGAGCAGCTGGAGGTATATGCCTGTATTTTTCTGGCGGCAGGAGAGAAGAGGAATGAACATCAATTGCTGAATGCATTTGGAGTGCCTTCAGATCAGCAGGACCGGATCCTTTTCCTCAGGTTACCCAAAAGCAAAATCGTAAGAACACTTTCCGGCGGCAAACTGCTGACGCAGGTTTCCGCATATGCCAGGAGCAGGCAGATCGGGACTGTTCATTTTATTAGCCAGGACGTGATGCTTTACGGCCATTTGCAGCTATTCCAAGGCTTCAAAGTCTGGTATACCGTTCATGATCTGGTACCTCATGAAGCCAAATTGAGCCACTTTCAGCGGGCTAAACATTACTATTTCAGAATCAGGAAAGATCAGGGTCTTATGGCTCAGATACCGAACCTGGTCACCAACAGCCATCATCAGGCACAAGCGCTGAAAAGTCGCTATCCGGATAAACACATCCGTTACCACCAGATGCCCGGGCTCATTACGCCGGAAATTGAGGCCGGAACCGTAGTCCCTGCAGAACTTGAAGGCATTAGCAATTATGTCCTGTTCTTCGGTCGTATAGAACTTTACAAGGGGATAGATAAAATCTATGCGCTATTCAGCACAGATCCCGAGCTCCGTTCTGTAAAACTGGTAATCGCTGGACGGGGTGACATCTATTTCGCGCGTGACCAGGATAAAGAACAAAATATCCTTTTTCTCCATCGCTTTATCCCCGATGCAGAGATCAGTATGCTTTTCAGTAAAGCCCGCATGTTTGTCATGCCATATCAATCTGCAACACAGTCTGCGGTTAGTTCCCTGGCTTACCACTACCGCCTGCCGGTCATCGCCAGCAACATTGATGGATTGAAAGACACGGTGCTACATGAACAAACCGGGTTACTGTACCAGCCGGATGACCTTAAAGCGCTTAAAAAGCAGATACTCCGGCTAATCGGCGACAACCAATTTTACCAGCAACTGCAGGATAACATTGCGGGCCAGCCATTTTACAAGACTGCTCAGCTTGTCGCTGAGCTGGAAGAAATATATTCATTATGATTTTATTGTCGTTCCTTCTACTGGTCATCATCATGGTATCCTTTCTGGACATCATCGAATGTCCATTGAGCTTAAGGATCAGCATTCTGATCATACTCGGTGTAGTGCTTGCCCTTGTAGCAGGATTAAGGTATGGAGACCGCGATTATTTCAGCTATCTCGATATCTATGAATCTACAACCAGGCTCTTTACAGATTTTGACGCAACCGAGATCCACGGAGAACCCGGCTACCTGCTGCTCAACCGGGTCTGCAAAACACTCAGCCTGGGGCTTACCGGTGTATTCCTGATCATGTCATTTTCGAGCGTAGCACTTTGCCTCAATTTTTTCAGAAAAAATACACCTTATTTTCTCCTTGCACTGCTCATTTACTTCTCGCACGTATTTATGTTGCGCGACATGATGCAGGTCCGGGCCGGGCTCGCGGCGTCCATTTCTTTATATGCACTGCAATACATAGGCAAGCGGAAGTTTTTGCCCTTTATACTCATCATTTTGCTGGCCGCATCCATGCATACCGGGGTACTGATCCTTATATTGGCTTACCTGAGTTATCCGCTTTATCTTAAATATCCGGGTAGTGTCAAATACCTTGTGGTTCTCGGGTTCCTTATCGGGCTACTACTCAATGCAGCACTTATCGAGTACCTGGTCACGAACTTTTTTAACCTTCCCGGCGTTAGCGTTTATCTGGCAGATCCCGAATACTTCGCTTCGCTCGGTCTGCTCAATCTCGTGCTCATTAAAAATGTGATCTTGCTGGGCTTCATTATCTATTTCAGACCCCACATCAAAGACCATGTTCCACATTACGATGTTTACCTGCTATGTCTTGCGCTTGGTATTTTTTGGCTCAGCGCCTTCAACAACTTCGCGATCCTCGCCGCCAGACTGGCCACCTATTTTGCCAATGTAGAACACATCCTTTTGCCGGCATTGTTCCTCACCCGGATCAATCGCTTCCTGCTCTGGGGCATTGTCGTTGCCTACTGCCTGGTAATGTTCGTCAGTAAGTTTTCTATATTTGACGAATTAACTTACCTGTTTTTACGCTGATGCTGAACGTCGCCTTTATTTTGCCCTCTCTGGCCAACCGCGGCCCTGTGCTGGTAGCGCGCGATCTGTCTGCTGAATTGCGCAAACTCGGGCATTCCTGTACGGTATTTTACTTTGATCAGCTCGAAGCCATTGAATTTGAGGTGCCCGTACAGCAAATCGTTTACAAAAGCAAGTTTGATTTTTCCGGGTTCGATATTGTACACAGTCATGGGCTGCGTCCAGATCGGTATGTGTACAAAAACAGGCGATCTATAGCCGCTGTTACGCTGTCGACCATGCACAACATCGTTATCGAGGAATACCGTGCGGTACACAGCTATCTGTACGCCTGGCTGATACAACTGTTATGGACAAAGTCTTTGAAGCATCACGACGCACTGGTTTGTTTAAATGAGGAAATGAAAAACTATTACCTCAAATTTTTCAAGAAGAAGCCAATAACTGTGGTCTATAACGGCAGAAATATAACATCCGGTTCAGACCTGCCTTCGGCCGATATCGAACAGATCAATCAATTTAAAAAGAATCATGTCATCATCGGGTCAGCATGCCTGGTTACCAAACGAAAAGGGCTGCATCAAATCATCAATGCATTGCCCGCATTGCCGGAAATGGGATTTATGCTGATCGGAGAAGGACCGGAACTCCAGCAACTGAAAGAACAGGCAAGGCTGCTGGGTGTAGCCGACAGGTGTCTGTTTCTGGGCGCGCGTTTGCAGGCCAGCAGCTACTATCGGTATTTTGATCTTTTTGTGATGGCCTCTTATGCCGAGGGCATGCCGCTTGCCCTCTTGGAGGCCGCTGCGATGCAGATTCCGGCAGTTTGCAGTAACATTGCTGTGCTAAAAGAAATCCTGACCGAAGAACAAACCTGTTTTTTTGAGCTCGATGATACCGGCAGTTTAATCAGCGCGGTTAAAAAGCTTATGGCCGGCTCCGATGGCTATGCCACAAGGATTAAAGCCTTGTACGATGAAAAATTTACCGGCAGGGCCATGGCACTCAACTATCAGAAAGTTTACCAGAAGCTGACCACCAAAACTCAATTGATATGACCACAAGCGGATTTGCTGTACTGATTTCCGTGTACCATGCCGAAACTGCCTCCAATCTCAGGGAAGCGTTAAAAAGTATAACTACAGACCAGACCCTTCGTCCATCACAAGTTATGCTGGTGCTCGACGGCCCGGTAGGAGCGGCGCTGGAAACGGTAGTTTCTGAGTACACAACCGCTTATCCGGAAATTCTGGAAGTCCTGAGGCTGGAAAAAAACATGGGATTAGGTAATGCCCTTGCCCGGGGGCTTCAGTTGTGCCGGTACGAGTTAGTTGCCCGGATGGATAGTGATGACATTTCTCATCCCTCGCGTTTCGAAACGCAATTCCGGTTTCTAAACGCCCATCCCGAAATCTCGGTAGTTGGCTCCAATATAGAAGAATTCAGTTTTGTACCCGGCGACATGAAGGTATTTAAAACCCTTCCTGAAAGCCCGGAAGCGGTTCGCAGCTACTCCAAAAAGCGTTGTCCG
Organism: Pedobacter sp.; assembly: GCA_035264385.1. Taxonomy (GTDB): domain Bacteria; phylum Bacteroidota; class Bacteroidia; order Sphingobacteriales; family Sphingobacteriaceae; genus Pedobacter. Next base: position 5,556 of record DATFQH010000486.1, on the reverse strand, counting down.
GTCAACCATCCAAGCATAATGTTTAGAAAATCGGCAATACTTGCTGTCGGGAACTACAATGACGATTACAAATGTTTTGAAGATTATAACCTGTTTGCGAGGATGATGGTAAAAGGCTTTAACTTTTATAACATTCAGGAAGCGCTGCTTTATTTTCGGATCGGCAACCGCCTGGAAATGATCAAAAGAAGAAGTGGATGGTCTTACATGCTCAGCGAAGTTAGATTTTTGAAATTTGCCCGTTCCATAGGTCATTTCAACCGGATAGAATTTTTGAAGGCACTATGTATAAGGGTACCAACGAGGTTACTTCCTGCGAAAATTGTATTAAAAATCTATAGCAAATTTCTCAGGGCATAAACTTTAACTACCTTTGGCTTTATTTTTGTTAAGGCAACATTACAAACATCAATGCGAACCATATGATTAAATAATTACATGCTACATACTTTAATCTTCCTTACCAGCCTGTCGCTCGTTGCGTTCTCTATACCAGCTATAATAAATCTTGCATTTAAAAAACGGCTGTTCGATAATCCAAGTGAGCTGCGTAAAGTACATAAAAGAATTGTGCCCAACTTCGGTGGTATCGCCATCTTCACAGGGTTTTTATTCACTTCCTCCTTATTCATCCAAACAGAACTCCTGCACGAATCCAATGCTTTGGTAGCCGCCGGGCTGATCCTTTTCATGGTTGGCCTCAACGACGACATTGTTGGGCTGGGCCCGCTTAGAAAGTTTACCGTTCAGTTTGTCAGCGCATTTATCATCGCCCTTGTAGCCAATATACGCATCGATAACCTGCATGGTTTTATGGGCATAGAAGAGCTAACCTATTTCAGCAGTATCGCCCTTACCGTTTTTGTAATCGTTGGTGTAGTCAATGCCTTCAATCTAATCGACGGCATCGATGGGCTGGCGGCATCACTTGGTGTATTTGCTTGTGTAACCTTTTCTTATTTGTTCTGGAATGCCGGTTATCCCGGCTGGAGCTATCTTGCGATGGCCCTGACAGGATCGCTTATAGGGTTCCTATTTTTTAATGTCAGCCCTGCAAAGATCTTTATGGGCGATTCCGGCTCTCTTCTGATTGGGTTCGTCGTTGTTGTCCTCAGCATTAAATTCATCCAGGTAACCGGAATAACTGCTGTAAAATTCGGAGCTGTAACCATAGAATCAGCCCCGGCCTTTGTACTCGCCGTAATGATGATACCAATATTCGATACCCTTCGCGTCTTCACACTTCGCGTGCTGCGGAACCGCTCACCATTTGCAGCCGATAATAATCACCTGCATCACCGGCTTTTGTTCCTGGGTTTCAGTCACATGCAATCTACATTAGTGCTGCTCGTCACAAATTTGTTATTTGTTGTTTTAGCCGTATCTTTCCAGAATATTGGCAATACCCAATTGGTCAGTCTGCTCGTATTATCGGCACTGGCAGTAAACGGGGCCTTGTCTTTATATATAGAAAGGTTTAAAAGAAGCATCCTTCAAAGATCTAAATCTGAACCGGTAATGGTCAGAAGTTATGGGGATGAGATTCTGGATAAGATAACAGAAAATTAATTTTAATGAACAAAACATTTCGTAGGCTTGCACTATGTATTCTATTTGCTACAATCGCTCTGCAGGCCTATTCCCAGGCAGAATTATTGCCAATTGGCCATGACTTAAATAACAAAGCTGGCAAAGACATCTATTTTAACGACAAGGGGCAGACCCACACCTCATTAAAACAACTGTTCATTTCCGATTTTACGGACAGCATCAGTAAAGACAGTTTACTCAACAGATATTTTCCTGCTCCCAAAGCATGGCAATCCAGTAACTGGGTTTACAGAAAGCTTTTTTTGGAGCATCTCGTGGAGGTTAATAACGAAGATTATTCCTTTTACCTCGATTTCCTGCCCGATTTGCAAATTGGCAAGCAGGGCGACCGGAATTTATGGGTAAACACAAGGGGTTTGGAAATTGGCGGAAGGATCGGTAAAAAATTTGCGTTTACCAGTCATTTCTTTGAAGACCAGGCCAAGTTTGCCGATTACTATACCAATTCGATATTTGAAACAAGGGTAGTGCCCGGTCAGGGGAGATCCAGATTCTCAGAGACACAGTCGGTAGACTATGGCTATTCAGGAGGATCACTTTCCTATACACCTTCAAAATACATCAACGTACAATTGGGCTACGATAAAAACTTCATCGGCGACGGTTACCGCTCGCTGCTGCTGTCCGACAACTCATTCAACTATCCTTTTTTAAAGTTAACCGGAACACTTGGTAAAGTCCGCTACATGGCCATGTACGCTCAGTTTATCGATTTCTACGACGAGTACGGATCTGGAGCTCCCGGCAAGGACTACTCCTTTCCAAAGAAAAATGGCGTGTTTCATTACCTGAGCTGGAATGCCACAAAAAGGCTCAGCCTGGGCTTGTTTGAAAACGTCATGTGGGCCCAAAGAGCATTCGAATTCAGTTATGTAAGCCCGCTCATCTTTGCGCGTCCCGTCGAATTTGCCAACGGATCACCAGATAAAATGGTGCTCGGGCTAAATGGCAGCTACAAAATAGCAGACCGGTATGTGGCCTATGGGCAGTTTGTTCTCAACGAGTTTAAATCTTCAGACTTCTTTTCATCAAAAGGATCCTTTAGGAACAAGCATGGCCAGCAAATCGGAATCAAAGGTTTCGATGTGTTCAAGGTCAGTAACCTTTTTGTCCAGGCAGAATACAACACGGCCAGACCCTACACCTATTCGTCTACGCAGCACATCACCAACTACGGGCACTACAACCAGCCGCTGGCGCATCCATTTGGCGGAAACTTCAGGGAAATGCTGGGCATAGTGAACTATAGGTACAAACGTTTTGATGCCAGGCTTCAGTTAACAAGCGCTATGTACGGGTTAGACACAGAGGACAAGAACTACGGAAAGAACATTTACAAAAGCTACGACAACCGTGTATCAGACGAAGGCATATTTACCGGTAACGGTTTAAAGACCGATCTTTTATATGCCGATGCCCGCCTGGCCTATGTTTTAAACCCTAAAAATAACCTCAGGATCGAGCTTGGCTATATTTACAGAAAAGAGTCCAATGAGATCATGAACAATAAACAACAAATAGTTAATATTGGCATAAGATCTTCATTTAGAAATCTTTATACTGATTTTTAAATTCTAAATTAGAAAAACATTATTACCACAGGTATGAAATATCTTGTTTTATTCGGCTTTTTGCTTTTTACCTCCCTGCATAGTTCTTTGTTCGCGCAAACCATTCCGGTAGGCGTGCTTGAAGACGTTGAAGATGTGTACCGCAGAGACCAGTTGCTGGGATTAGATTCCCTGAACCGTTCCTTTATGATCCGCCCATTATTTATTCAATCGGAATCTGAGCAGCCGTTTAGAAAACTGATGCTTACCAGCGACGAGTATAAAGCCAAAGTCTATTTACTGCCCATCGTATTGCAGCAGCAAATGAACCACAGGCCCTTCGGAAGCAATGATGGCGCCATGATTACCAATAAGGGATACGGTGCGGTTTTTTCTGCCGGGGTATATGTGGAAGTGGGCCCGGTAAGCCTCCAGTTGAGACCAGAATATGTATATGCGGAGAATAAGAAATTCAGGAGCATCCTTGCCACTACAAATGCGGCAGATTTTGTCAGTTCTTATCAACGCTTAATGTCTAGCATAGATATGCCAGAGCGCTTTGGCGACAAACCCTATAGCAAACTTAACCTGGGTCAGAGCAGCCTGAGGGTAGCTCATGAAGGGTTTTCCTTCGGAATTTCAAACGAAAACATCTGGTGGGGCCCCGGCACCTTCAATTCGCTCCTTATGAGCAACAATGCGCCGGGTTTTGTACACTTTACCTTAAATACCGTGAAACCTCTGGAAACCCCTGCAGGTAATGTAGAGGCCCAGTTGATCCTTGGTACTCTAAAGTCATCGGGTGTCAGGTTGCCAGAACAGCTTAATCTGGATTCCAAACATGAAAGTAACAGGCAAATTGCGGGGTTCGCCATTACCTACCAACCCAAATGGGTAGAAGGACTGTACCTTGGTTTTGACCATACCAGCGTAACCAACAAAAAGAAGAATAAAAAGGAGTGGCCCGAGGCACAACTTTATGTGTCTAATTTGAACAAAAATCAGAATGCTGATAATTACAGCTCGTTCTTTGCCAAATGGGTAATGCCGGAAGCTAAAGCTGAGTTCTATCTGCAGTACGGTTTTAAAAAATATAATTTTGAATTGCCTGCTACCAAGACCGAGCCATCCGCTCAGCACTCTGACAACATCAGGGCATACATCGCTGGTTTCAGTAAATTGATCCCGACCAATAGAGAAGACGATGAATTCATTAAAGTGGGCGTAGAGCTTACCGAGATGAACAACAAAAACGTCCGGAACCTTTATCCATGGCCAAGCTGGTACAACAGCTACGTAGTAACCGATGGCTATACCAATAAAGGTCAAGTGCTCGGTGCAGCTGTCGGTCCTGGTGGGAGTATGCAAAGTCTGGAAGTAGCCTGGGTAAAAGGCTTCAAGCGGATTGGTTTTCAGGTAGACCGAATGGTACAGAACAACGACATGTTTTATTCCATGAGACCCTATACGGCCGATATCAGAAGACACTGGGTAGAATTTGCGTTAGGGGGCAAAATTGACTGGGAATTCAATAGATTCCTGATCAATAGTAAGCTGACCTATATCAGGTCACTAAATTATCAGTATATGTTTGACCGCCCTGCAGATCGGTATAAAGACTTCTGGGACTGGAATAAACAAGACGCTCAAAATCTGCAGCTAAAACTCGGAGTGATGTATCGCTTCTAAAACAATCATATGAAAACAAAGATCGTTTACGTATCACTCCTATTGCTCTCGATCTTGTCAATTGGCCAGGCACAGACGGTACCTGTTGGTTTGCTGGATAATTCAGATGATTATTACCGCAGGCAGCAACTGCTGGGCAATGACACCTCTTCGTTTATGATCCGCCCGATAAAAGTAAACGGCGCGGAAGAGTTGAACAGGGAGCTCTTCAGAAGCTGGAATGGAAAGTTGACGCTTCATGCACTACCTATCGTATGGCAACAACAATATAACTCAGATCATCCTTACGGAATCAACGATGGAGCTATGATTCCTGCTAGAGGTTATCAAACATTGTTTTCGGGTGGGGTTGCGGCTAGACTGGGGCCAGTGACTATCAATTTGAGGCCAGAGTTTGTATTTGCAGAGAATAAGGATTTTACTGAAGTATTGGAGGCGAAGAATTCCGAGTTTATAAAACATCAATATGCTAGCCTGTTAAATGTGATCGATTTACCAGACAGATTCGGCACGAGGAGTTATACTAAAGTAAACTGGGGACAGAGTAACATTAGGTTGAATTTGGGTCCCGCTTCGATCGCTCTTTCTAATGAAAATCTTTGGTGGGGTCCGGGAACACGTAATTCGCTATTAATGACAAATAATGCGGCTGGTTTTGAACATATCTCTTTATCTACTATGCGGCCTATCCAAAGTCCGATCGGTT
>DATFQH010000485.1:0-7433 GCA_035264385.1 Pedobacter sp. | reverse complement strand
CAGGCGATACCAAACCTCTGTTAACTGCCACCGACGACGAATTTAAAACTGGAAGCATTGGGTTAAGGGCTTATAACGCACTGACCACTGTAGATAACATTAAGGCAGGCAGTTTGTAAATAAAAGGAATAGAAGAAAATACATGCACCCCCGGTCTGAGCCGGGGGTGCATCTCAACTTAAGATACTTTTATCACCAATTTCCCTACCGTTCTTCCAGTTTCCTGCTGCAAATGCGCCTGCCCCATCTCTTCAAACGGAAATACCTGGCTTACGAAAGGCTTTATGACACGCTTTTCTAATAATGCCGCTATTTGCGCCATGTCGTCCCCGTCAGATTGAACCAGGATGGAATACCCTTTAACACCTTTTGCCTTCGCTTTTTCCGTAACAGCCTCATTCAATCCCGAAGGGATACTGATCACGGTACCTCCCTTTTTGGTAACCGCAACAGAGTTATCAATGTTATCCCCTCCTATGGTATCCAGCACAAAGTCAAATTCTCCCGGATGGCGCTCCCAATTGTAATTATGATAGTAGACAAGCGCATCTGCACCAAGCCTCAGCACAAAATCTTTATTTTTGGCAGATAAAGTTCCCGTAACCTCGGCACCGAGATGTTTCGCAATTTGAACAGCGAAATGTCCTACCCCACCAGCCGCCGCATGTATCAACACCTGCTGTCCGGCCTTCACATTCGCATGTTTAACCAGCGCCTGCCATGCAGTGAGGGCAGCCAAAGTACTTGCAGCAGCTTCCTCGAATGAAACATTTGCCGGTTTGACTGCAAGTTGAGTTTCAGGCGCAACAACATATTCCGCATAAGCTTTGCCATGACCCGGAAAATTCACCATCCCAAACACTTCATCCCCTGTTTTAAATTCAGTAACTGCCGCGCCAACCTGTTCCACCACACCAGCAATATCCCATCCAATAATAAGTGGATGTTCGGTTTTGATCCGTCCATAAACCCCTTTGCCTGCACGGGTCTTTACATCTACCGGATTAATGCTGATTGCTTTCACTTTGATCAGTACTTCCACGGCAGCAGCTACGGGTTTATCAATTTCAGTGTAAATCAGTTCATTTACATCTCCGGGCTGTTCTATAACAATTGCTTTCATCTAATTCGATTTTTAATCAAAAAAACTATTCCATTCACAATCCGACCGTATTATCTCATTCACTTTCGCACGCCGCTATAAACGACAAAACATCGGTACTAATCGGTAATACCCATATCTATTTCAGCGAACAATTTAAGAAATCTTTAAATGATTTTTTAGCCAAGTAGGTGCTGTACCCCCCTTCCATATTTAATTTGTTCCGCCGGTACCCATTCCACCACCCTGATCGCCCTGTTTCAAATCGTCGTTATTGACGCCTTTGCGTTTCTGCGGTCCGCTGAAAGACATTTTTCCGAAATTGTAGCCAAAGGTCAGACCAAATGAGCGGAAAGGAACAGAAAAATTATTGGTCTGCGACAGCGTGGCGCTCTGAACTGATGACTTGAAGTTCATGCGATCACTGAAAGGTTGCGTTACATTCAGCCCAAGCGACAACTTCTTCTGCAAAAATTGTTTCTTCACACCAAAGCCATACATCCTAAAAGCAGGATTCACACCTTGAACCGTCCTTCTCGGAGAACTTCCGAAACCGAACATTTCAGCGATCAGATCTTTGGGCAGCGTCAATGATCCGCGCAGAAATCCATTGTACAAAACATAAGTACTGGTTTTACTCACATCTGTAGAATTGATACTGCTGGCATTAGGTTTATAAGTGAACCCATTGATGTTACCTGTTATCGTAAAGTTTTTAAACGGGGTAAGGTTACCAAATAAACTTCCTCCGATGGAATTGTTGACCCCGACATTCTGATACTGGGTGAAAGTACCACCCTGGCTAACACCATCAACAATCACTGAAATCGGTGTAGCAATCCCTTCAATTAAACCGGTTGTACGGCGGTAATAAACCGATGTATTTAGCACCGACTTGCCCAGAAACATATTATAACCAAGTTCTATAGAATGCGTTACCTCTGGTGATAACGCCGGGTTACCAGCCGTCTGGCTTTGAGGATTGCTGGAGTTTACAAAAGGATTCAGGTATTGCAGGCTTGGCCTTGTAATTCTTTTAGAATAAATCGCTTTTAAAGTGTTCATTTTACCCAGTTTACGCTGCAAGGTAAGGCTGGGCACAAAAGTGTTGTAATTTTGCTCAAATGGCTCCAGGGCCTGCAACTGGTTGCTCGGCGTGCCCTTAATACCCGTATGCTCATTCCTTAAGCCGGCCAGTACAGACCATTTCTCAGCCAGGTTTACGGTCAGTACGCCGTAGCCCGCAAATACATTCTGATCGTAACCATAGGCATTCGATCTGGCCGGATCAAATATGAACTGAGCGTCCTGATCCATATCGAAAAAATCCGTAATGCTGTTGATGCGCCTTAAGATCGTTTTACCCCCAGCTTCCAGTTTAAATGCCTTATTGATGGGCAAAGTATAATCCAGCTGAAAAGTGTATTCATTATTTTTACCGTTGATGTCATTTTTCAGGTTACTGAACACCGCAGTATACTTATTCGTATAATTGGTCACACCAGAGCCCCGGCTCCATTGTGTCGAAAAGCTCAGTTCTGCACCTGGCTTTTTGAATTTATGTGTAAAATCAGCGCTCCAGTCAAAATTACTGAAGCTGTTCAGCCCCTCAGAAGTAAAACTGTAAGGCGTGGCTGAAATGGTATTGGAAGCCCCGTCGTTGTCGAACCGAAAATCACTGATCCTGAAGTTCATGTTTACGCTGTTAAGGGTATCGAAATCATAACCCATATTCAGCCCATTATTGAGGCCATGCCTGCCAGTGCGGCTCGTACCTTTGGTGGATGTGTAGGTATTGACCGTTCCATTATTGATGTACTGCTCAAAATCATTTATTGCGGTTTGCTTCCAGCTCAGAAAGCCCCCGAGATTAACCGTAGCATGAAAACCACTGTTATTGTAGTTCAGGTTAAAGTTCCCGTTGTTTTGGCGCGTTCCCACTCCCCCGTTCAGCGATCCGCTGATACCAGATACATTTTTCTGGCGGGTGATGATATTGATGATCCCCGCGGAACCTTCTGCATCATACTTGGCAGAAGGGGCAGTGATCACTTCTATATTCTTGATCTGGTCTGCAGGGATAGAACGCAATACGTCAGAGATACTTGCGGCAGCCGATCCCGTTGATTTGCCGTTGATCATGATCCTTACATTCTGATTGCCACGAACAGAAACATTGCCGTTCATGTCTACAGAAACCAAGGGAACTTTACCCAGCACATCCGTTGCTGTCCCACCGGAAGCGGTGATGTCCTTTTCTACGTTGTAAACAATCTTATCGATCTTGTTTTCAATCAGCGGAGTCTCGCCCACTACCTGAACTTCCTGAAGGGATTTGGAACCGCCTGCCAGTGTAATAACACCCAATTCTGCAGCAGGCTTATTTGCGGAAAGTAAAATGGCACTTAGTTTCTTTACCGGGTATCCTATATAACTGATTGCTATATGGTAATTGCCTAAAGCCAGGTTATCTAACCTGAAGTTTCCGGAGGCATCTGTGATTACACTGGTTGTAGCCCCTCCCTCTGCCGCTTCAGTAATTGCAATAGTCGCATACTCAAGGGCTGCGCGGCTCAGCGAATCTATAATTTTGCCGGTCACTCTTCCCGGGCCTTTTTTAACCCCAGCAGGTACCGCAGCATTCTGGGCGTAAACGACATTTGTAAAGGCTATGATCAGGAGCGCAAAAAAGGTATATTTCATAAAAATTTATTGTGGCTGCAAAGCAACACAATTTTCAGATTTAAAAAGTGTCAGGACAGCATTCTGCCAGTTGATTTTTTTGTTACAATTCGAATTATGCAACTAAGGTATATTGATTAATGATGCCGGTCTGGAATACTAGATCAAACCGGTAATTACCCAGACGGTTTCACCTTATTAATCGACGGATTTGTTCAGGCGACTAATTTGCAACACCTGATCTAATTGCCTAAGTTTATGATAACCATTATAAATCAAACTATGAAAAGTACCAAATTAGCCCTCCTCTCCCTCATCATAATAATAGTGATGTGCGCTACGAACACTTTTGCGCAGAAAAATCTTTTCGTTGGTCAGTGGCAACTGGCAGGTATAGCACCCGAATCGAAACTGAGCTATCAGAAAACCTTCGATGAAAACGGGAATTTTGTGGTCACCAGAACGGTGAATTCCAATACTGCTGTCACGCACAAAGGCAAGTATGTAATCCAGGACGAGGGAATTTATCTGGAAATGGTGAGCCCTGATACAGACGAAACGCGGGCGCACGTCGCTGGTCAGACCACCACGATTGAGTATAAGTTCAGTGAAGATAAAAAAACAATGACCGTACATGGCCTGGCAGTAAACGGTAATACAAACTGGCAGGAAGAATGGAAGAAAATAGACGTGCCGTCGGCTTGAACATGTGATATACTTTGCCGCATATTGACCGCTGTTATATACATTACCACACAGCAATTGTATTTTTAAAATCTATAAGAAATTAACCACAACATATAAACGCAGTCAAAGTCGCCCAAGTTTAATTTATAGTTAACCAAACTTTCCAATTCCGATTAACGTTAAGTCGTATTTATATGCTTCTTATTAACTGACTTGGACATAAGCCATACATGAACCATACCTGAGCCATACTTAAGCCATATCAAACCGATCGGAAATGGTTAAATATCGGTGAGTGTTTAGGTTCGATATTACTTTACACAAATCCTGAATTTACCTGGCAACACACTAAACAGCAATCAATATATGATAGATGTCCGTTCAAAACTCTCTGCACTTTCTGCTGTTATGATACTAAAACCTTAAGGTCATGGAACAAATGAACATAGCTGATTCAATGAAAGTTGACATTGATTTTTCAAATCAGGACTTGCCTGCAAGCGTAAGAAAACTCGAGCCGTTGGTATGGAAGGATGGTGATACCTTTTGCTGTGTACTCGGACCTGATTCTCAGGATGGGATATTCGGATGTGGTGAAAGCCCTGAAGCTGCACTCGCAGACTGGGACGCTCATCTGGCCCAGCGATTGGCGACATCAGGCCTTGATGATGAAGTGGCCCAATATGCAAGGGATGTGCTTAAAGCTGGCGATACAGAAGTTTGGTAAATATTTGTATCCCGTACCTACAGCAAACTTCCTGATTATTAGGATCAACAATACAGGTACACTGCAAGCTGACATTTCGGATAGCGGGTTATTTTGTGTAACTTAGAGATAAACCCCACCCATATGGCAAACCAGAATGTAACGGAAGGATTGCCTGAGAACCGGCAAGTACCTCCTGAAAAATCCAGCGATCTCAATGATTTGAATGTTGATGAAATTTACCATGGCAAGCAAAAGGCATTAGTTGACATGCACTTGAGGAATAAACGGGATTGCCGGGATGAAGCTAAAGTCAAGACACTCATTGACAAATCGAAAGAACTCAGATCAAATTCACAACAGCTCATCAGTTATATGACCGATATTCTTAACTCGGTAAAGCAGCAAGAATAAAAATGCCAGATAATTGTGACTCTTTTATGCCTGTTTTTACATCGTTTGCTCATTTTTTCAGCAGGTGTGTGAGCGGACATAATCAGCCCTGGTAAATGTGCTGATCTGTCATTACTTAATACCGCTATTGATCCATTGGTAGTGTAAACCAGAAGGTGCTGCCTTCTCCGGGCTCACTATTTACTCCGATCTGTCCGCCATGCTTCCGCACAATTTCGGCGCAAATATATAATCCCAGACCCAATCCTGAATATTGGTATCCAGCATTGTTGACTCGGTAATATCGGTCAAATACATAAGGTAAACGATCTGCGGGAATGCCCGGGCCCGTATCCCGAACTGAAATTTTCACCTGATCGTCTTCGACAGGTTCAGCTGTTAAAAAGATCTTTTTTGAATGGGGCGCATATTTAACTGCATTGTTAACAAAGTTCACCAAAACCTGGTCAATCCGGTTTAGATCAGCGATCACCTGCAATCCCGCATCGCAGGTGATGATCAATTCAAAAACACCTTCAGCAGATACGTGAGGGCAGCTTGCAGTAAGGAGTTCAGCAACATTGATCCGAGTCGTATTCAAGGCCATCTGTCCTTCCTTTAGATTGTCTGTGTTCAGCAGGTCTGAAACCAATTCATTGATCTTTACCGTACTCCGGTGGCTCTGCTCAATTAGCCTGGGCATCATCTTAATGCCTGACTCGGAATCCTTAAACTTCTGCATCAGCTGCAACGAGCCAAGCAGCGCAGTGATTGGTGTCTTCAATTCATGGCTGGCCACCGATATGAATTCATCCAGCTTTTCAATGGCGGTTACGTGGGTATTGATATTGGTTGAGGCACCCATCCATTTGATGACCTCTCCTTCCCGGTTTTTAAAAGCTACTGCCCGCACCAGGTACCATTGAAAATCGCCCATACCATCAAGCAGTCTTACTTGCGTCTGGTAATCCCTTCCTGTCCGTATCGCTTTCACCCAACTGGACAGCAGCAAGTGTCTGTCCCTGGCATGCACTTTATGAAAGATATTTGCAATATCAATAATTGTCTCGGGTAATGTGAAGAAGTCTCTGAAGCGCTTGTTGACATAGTTTAGTTTACCTTCAGCTGAAGCTGTCCAAATCATATCCGGAATAAAATCTGACAGGAATTCGAAGCGACTGCGCTCGGCGTCAGCCAGCTTCTTGGCTTCCAGGAGTTCCGCTTCATATCGTTTGCGGTCAGTAATGTCATAAACAGTGGCGTTGATGGCCAGCAGTTCAGCCCTATCCGACCTGATCACCGTAGAATTGATCAATGCGGGAAAGCGGGAACCGTCCTTCCGAACAAAATCAAAATTGATCTCGTTAACGGCACTTTGCAATTGCAATAGCGGAAAATAGAACATCTCATAATAGATCCTACCACCACGGCTAATCAGATCAATGAACTTCAGTGTATAAATAATTTGTTCACGGTCATAGCCAAGCCAGTCGAGTAAGGTCTTATTGACCTTGATAATCTGACCGGAGGGCGTGAAAGAAAAATAGCCGCAGGGAGCATTCTCATACAAACTGGCCGGGTCTACCAGCGAATCCAGAAAAGCTTTATTTTCCGCCTCGTTCACCGCGTATTATTTTAAGTAGGCTTTAATCGCATTTATGGTCTCCTCAGGCGCGCTCATATGTGGACAATGTCCTTCTGCATTCAGGATAACCAATGTATTGTCCTGCAGATGTTCATGCATATAGTGCCCCACCTGGACGGGTGCAATAATATCATTGCTGCATTGCAATGTCAAACTGGGTACTTTTAGCCTTGGCAGATCAGCACGATTGTCCGAAAGGAAAGTCACCCGGGCAAACT
>DATFQH010000484.1:0-5409 GCA_035264385.1 Pedobacter sp. | reverse complement strand
TATCAAATTGCGTCCTGAAGTGCAAATCGTAATGCATATGGATGGATGGGGTGAACCGGAACTAAAAAAAGGAACTTACCGTCACTTTATCTATTCTGAACCGGTACAGTTTACAGGCTTTAAATTATTTTATAAGAATGACCTGAAAAAGGCACCTAACCGTTTGATGACACCGGAAGAACTGCTAAAATTAAAGCCTGCTCCGATCTATATTCAATATCAGTAGGCAATATAATAACTCTTAAAAAGGCGGCTTTCGGTTCAACCCGGAAGCCGCCTTTTTTTTACCGGGTAACTTGTCCCTATCTTGTTCAGATCCGAGCCGGCTGCACAGCGGCTTCTCTACGGTTCCTCTACGGGTTCGCTACGGTTAAACCCGTCTGAAAACCAGTTCAGAGCCGTTGTAAAATGACTACAGGAAACCCGCAGGTATTATCTTGTCTGTTACCTTAGAAGGAAAAGTCAGCTTTGTTTTTTGGATTGTCTAGTTTGGTACTTTTTCTTTGCCCCTTAACTATCGCGTGGATCATATTGATCTGCTGGGCATGCTGCTCAAATAAAATATCATTCTGAATACTCAGATTCCTGATCTGATCTATCTTTTCCGTTTCGAAGTAGCACCAGGCTGCTTCTTCTTCAATTTCATAACCTACGTATTTCAACGTCAACGCTTTATTGTTCGCACTGATCCGGAGGTGTTCCTTGACATACGCAGCGACCAGCAAGTCAGCCTGCTTCCTGTCGGCGGGCTTCAAAATATTTACCCTGATCTTATATCTGTTGTAAATTGCCTTTTCCAGATCATCATAAAAAATTCTTGCGCTTACCTGAATCGTTTTTGTTGTTGGGTTTTGCTCAATTTCGGTCACACTCACATAAAAAGGATGAAAAAGATTAAGAAAGACCAGTAAAGAGAGTTGTAACATGATTGTTTAGAATAAAAAAAATGAGCTAATAGTCGTATTTTTTGGGAAAATTACGACTTTCAACACAAATGGAGAACTTTAAACTTTATTTTGACCTGGGATGGCACCATATTCTCGACTGGCAGGGCTACGATCACATTCTCTTCGTATTGGTACTTTGCAGTGTCTATGCCATTCAAGATATTAAAAAATTACTTGTCCTGATTACTGCCTTTACTTTGGGCCATAGCATCACCCTGGCGCTTAGTGTTTTCCAATACATACACATCAGTTCGGCGCTCATCGAATTTCTGATTCCGGTAACCATACTGATTACCGCTTTATCTAATATAGCGGCTAAAAAGCTTAAACCTAAAAACATGATCGTGAGGTATCTGCTTGCATTGACTTTCGGGCTGATTCATGGGCTCGGCTTTTCTGGCTACTTGAAAAGCCTGATGGGTAAAAGTGCCAATATCGTAGCCGAATTGCTGGGCTTCAATCTGGGCCTCGAATTTGGGCAGGTCATCATTGTAGCAGCTGCCATGCTGTTGTCCTTTACGCTGGTGCTGATCATAAAAATTAAGCGCTGGGATTGGAATTTTTTCCTTTCATCTGCTATATTTGGCATATCATTCATCATGGCTGCCGAACGGCTTCCGGCCCTTTTATAAAACTGATATACTGATCATTCATGAAAAAACTGCTAATCCTGTTCATATCCTTTTCATTCAGTTCCATTACTTATGGCCAATTGCTCAACCCCGGTTCCAATCATGGCAATAAGTTTGAACAACTGGGCACTGTGCTTTCAGACCCAAATTCATATCGCTCCGCATCGGGTGCCCCCGGCCCGGCATACTGGCAGCAAAGGGCCGATTATGTGATCAACGCAGAACTGGATGAAAAGAACCTGCGCCTTACCGGTTCTGAAACAATTACCTATTACAACAACTCTCCGGATCCGCTCAGCTATTTGTGGGTCCAGCTGGATGAGAATCAGAATAAAGCCAGCAGCGACAATAAGCTCACTGAAACGGGCAAAATAACAGACCAAATGACCTACAAGGCCTTGTCTGAAATTGTTGGAGAAGAAAATGGTCTTGGCGTAAAAATCTTAAAAGTAACGGGTGCCAGCGGCAATGCCCTGCCCTATGTGATCAACAATACCATGATGCGCATCGATTTGCCTGTGGTACTGAAGCCGCATGAAAAATATACACTGAACATTTCCTGGAATTACAAGATCTCCGACCGCATGACTGTAGGCGGACGGGGCGGTTATGAATATTTTGCTGATGACGACAACTATCTGTTCACCATTACACAATGGTTTCCGAGAATGGCCGTCTATTCTGACTTCCAGGGATGGCAGAATAAACAGTTCGAAGGCAGAGGTGAGTTTGCGCTGGTGTTTGGGAATTATAAGGTAAATATGACTGTTCCTGCCGACCATGTGGTGGGTGCTACGGGAGAATGCCAAAATTATACACAGGTTTTATCGTCTGCGGCGCTGAAAAGATGGAATACGGCGCAGAGCTCGAAGGTTCCGGTAGAGATCATTAAACTGGATGAAGTGAAAGCAGGCCTGTCTAAAAAATCGGCTGCGAAAAAAACATGGAGCTACACTGCTGAAAATGTAAGGGACTTTGCCTGGGTATCTTCCCGCAGGATCGTATGGGACGCGATGGCTACCTATGTGGATGGCAAAAAGATCATGGCCATGTCTTACTACGGTCCGGAGGCTTATCCGCTGTACAATAAATATTCAACCAAAGTGGTGGCGCATACCCTGAAGGTGTATTCGAAACATACCATCCCTTATCCGTATCCTGTAGCGATTTCCGTGGAAGCGGCCAACGGCATGGAATACCCGATGATCTGCTTCAATTATGGCAGGGCCGAAAAAGATGGCACCTACACGGAGGCAGTAAAGCTTGGCATGATCGGAGTGATCATCCACGAAGTGGGGCATAATTTTTTTCCGATGATCGTAAATTCAGATGAAAGACAGTGGACCTGGATGGACGAAGGGTTGAATACTTTTTGCCAGTTCCTGGCTGAACAGGAATGGGACAACAGCTATCCTTCCGGAAGAGGGCCAGCACATAAGATCGTCGACTATATGAAAATGCCGAAGGACCAGCTGGAACCGATCATGACGAATTCGGAAAACATCATCAACTTTGGCCCCAACGCTTATGCCAAGCCGGCTACTGCACTGAATATTTTAAGGGAAACGGTAATGGGCCGCGAACTGTTTGACTATGCGTTTAAGGAATACGCCAAACGCTGGGCCTTTAAGCACCCTACTCCTGCCGATCTGTTCAGAACCATGGAAGATGCTTCAGCAGTAGATCTTGACTGGTTTTGGAGAGGCTGGTTCTTCACCACAGATCCTGTGGATATTGCTTTGGATGACATGAAGTTCTATCGCATGAACAGCATGAAGGAAGCTGTGGAAAAAGCAGAAGATAAAAAGGTTTACGAACGTGAGCATGCCTACCCCGGCCGGGAAAGGAACAGGGCTGCCGGTATAAAATTCGCCGTAGAGCAGGATACCACGCTACTTGACTTTTATAATAAGTTCAACCGTTTCGAGGTCAGCAAGACCGCAGATGAGCAGTTTCAGAACTACTACAATTCGCTTTCTGACAATGAAAAAAAGCTTTATGAAGGCAAAAAGAATTTCTATGAGCTGGAGTTTTCGAATGTAGGCGGGCTGGTCATGCCGCTGATCATAGAATGGACTTTCAAGGATGGCACTAAGGAAGTTGACCGGATTCCGGCATACATCTGGAGGAAGGACGAGAACAAAGCAACTAAAGTATTTGCAAAAGACAAGGAAGTGGTATCTGTACAACTGGATCCGTTTCGTGAAACTGCAGACATTGATGAAAGCAACAATTCCTGGCCAAGGAAGGCGCAATCTTCGAGGTTTGAACTGTTCAAGCAAAAGGAGGTGATCCGGGGCTCTTCTTCAGGTATAAATCCAATGCAGGAATCGAGAAAAAAGAATTGAGAAAAACAACCGGGACAAAGGGATCGAAATATGGATCCGGATTCCCCCGACAGGAAATATAAAGAAAGACCCCGCCATATTTGACGGGGTCTTTCTTTTAAAATCGGATGCTTTTGAGGCTAAAACAACTTGGTCTGACCTTTATCGTCAATATCCAGATCATCTGGATTGGTGATCTCGAGCTTGATGTCTTTTGGCGGAGCAGACCATGCCTTTTTGGCTGGCTGTACCGGTTTCTTTTCTTCAGCTGCGGATGCAGTGGATTTATCTGCAGCTGGCTCAGTTTCTTCAGATTGGCCTCCTGCTGTTTCGATTATTTCTTGAGCTTCGATTGTTCTAGCCGTTGCTGATTCAGATGCTTCTTCTGATGTTGTTTCTTCTGCTTCAGAAACCTCAGCATCCGGCAGCGGCACTTCTTCTTCATCTGCATCCTTGCTCAGCGCAGGATCCACCAGATCTTCTTCTTCTGTTTCGGTTTCATCGGTAACCAACGCGGGAAACTTATTGGTTTCGGTAATTTCGATTTCTTCATTGCTGGCAATACTGATGCTCTTAACATCATGCTGGGTAATCCTGTTGCCATTGGCCTTAATACCTTTTACATCAATAAAATCGGCCAGTACGATCTCCAGCGTCTCCGGAATCTGGGTTTTGCCCTTCAGTACGTCTACTGTAAGCACGGCAGCAGCATTACTGGTCAGGTGCAGAAATTTAGAGCCGGCTTCTTCACTGATCAGATTGCCCTTCCTGCCTACACCTATGGCTTCAAACACAAATCTTTTGATGAAATAATTTTTTGCCTTCCCTTCATATTGTACTACCGTGAAAGGTTTTTCAGGATCGAATTTCTGGATCAGAATCAGATCGGCATCAAAGTGATTGCTCAGCTCAAATGTGCTCAGCTCATACCAGCCATCTTTGTGTACCTGTAAGATCTTGTCTTCTCCGTCAAACTCGCCAAGGTATTTACCCCTGCCGTCTACATTGAGTCTGCGCAGCAGTTCGTCGTACCAGATCTTCAGGCCAGACAGTGTCGACACCCCCTTGCTTTTGAGCAGGATCTTTTTAACCGGATATTTAGAAACGATATTTCCCTGTGAGCCGCGGCCCTTGATGGCGATCTCGGCATAATCGAGATCGAACTGCAGTTTCTTGAGCTTCGTATGTGGTTTAAGCTGTATGGTAATGATCTCGGCCTCTCCGTTTGGATTGGCAGTAAAGTAAAGCACTTTAGAGCCTTTGCTTCCCTTGGTCAGATCGTATTCCTTATCTCGGGTAACTCCTACAACGGCAAAACGTTTAATATAGGAGATGCCGCTGGCGCCGTCTTTATAGATCAGGTTGTAGATGGTCCGTTCATCGCCCTTTTTGAATACCTGGGCATGAAGAATGCCCTTACCTACAAAAGTCTTGTCGGCGACTTTGGTGATGATGCACTTACCGTCTTCCCTGAATACGATGATTTCATCGATATCGGAACAA
>DATFQH010000483.1:0-3358 GCA_035264385.1 Pedobacter sp. | reverse complement strand
CCGGTATACCAGATGCGCGTGAGTGTGGTATCGCTGCATGAAAAGCTGCCCCTGTAGTTTACTGGTTTGGTTTGGCAAACAAGGCGCACGGCGTTAATGTGCCAGCGTTTCGAAAATGAGCGCACATGGATCCATGCAAATTGCACTCCTTCATATAGTTCGGGGTTCAGCTCCAGCCGGTAGGTATTGCCATACTTTTTTGGGCGCATTGTTTTTGCAGGGTAGATGGCCGGATAATTGGGAGTGTCGTTGTATTCGCTGATGGTCACTTCTACTTGTCCGTTTAAGTCCGGACTGTCAAATTCTACCCAACCTGCATTGTTCTGTCCGAAGTCGAAGCGGATGTATCCTTCGCCGTTTACAACGATTGGCTTGCCGTTGTTAAAGTCTGCTGTTTGGAAGCTTTTAGGATTTGAGGTTGTCCAGCTGACAGGCTTTAACTGATAGCTTTCCAAATCGTCAGTTGCCTTTGGATTGGACCAGGTATAATTGAAAATAGGATCTGGAGACAAGGGGTTTGGTATTCCATTTTTAGTAGCGGTTATCGGCGGATAGTTTTTAGTCTGCGCCTGAAGGGAGTGCCCGAAGCCGGACAAGAATATTATAAAAGCAGAGATTCTTGTGAGTTGGCGTGTTGAATACATCATGACAATTGAACAGGTGTTTTGGTCAATAGCGAAAGTACGGCATCGGGCTCAGATTGCATTTGCTGTAAAACACCTATAATTTACACTTTTTGACAATTTTGTATTGTCTGATTTCGAACGGTGGTGTTCATATTCGTACAGGTTCTGTTCGATAAAACCAGCTTAAATCACCAAATAATGTACTTTTCCTATTGGCCATGTTGTTGTATGCCTGTTCCTGATAAAAGAAATTGGCTATGCTGAAAAATTACTTTAAGATCGCGCTCAGGAATATGAAGCGCAATAAATCATATGCGATGATCAATATACTTGGTCTGGCCCTTGGGATTGCCTCTGTTGTGCTGATATTTGGTTTGGTTAAATACCACCTTAGTTTTGATGCTTTTCATTCGAAAGCAGACCGTGTCTATCGGGTGACGACAGAATTTCACGGTGAAGAAATTTCATATAACACCGGCGTGCCTTCGCCAATGGCTGAAACATTTCGCAATGATTATCCGATTGCAGAGAAAGTAGCCGGAGTAGCCGCAATTTCGGATAGAGTCATAGCGATTCAGTCAGCTGATGGAACCGAGGATAAATTTGAGGAGGGTGTAGCGTTTGCCGAACATGATTTTCTGGATATTCTCGATTTGCCATTGATTCGGGGCGATCAGCAAAAAGCTTTGCGGACGCCCAATACGGCCCTGACCACAGAACGCATTGCCAAAAAATACTTCGGCGAGGCAGATCCGATTGGTAAGACCTTCCGCATAGATAATATATTTAATGTAACTGTTACAGGCATTCTTAAAGACCTTCCCGTCAATACCGACCGCCCAGAAGAAATTTATGTGCCTTTTGATCATTTGAAGGAGCACAGCCCCTGGATGGTCGAAAAAGACTGGTGGTTTAGCGTAAACAGGTCCTATCAGTGCTTCGTTCTGGCTAAGCCGGGTGTGTCGGCTGCCAGGGTTAAAGACGCGCTCGCCGATATCTCGAAAAAACATTATAACGCGAAAGATGCTGAGTATTTTCAGTTCAGAGCACAGCCGCTTCTGGATCTCCATTTTAATCCCAATCTTAACGGCACTGTTGAAAAGAAAAATTTATGGGCATTATCGCTGATCGGGCTTTTCCTGATCATCACAGCTTGTGTGAACTTCATTAACCTGGCTACCGCGCAGGCACTGAAACGTTCCGTTGAAATCGGTATTAAGAAGGTACTGGGTGTTCAGCGCTGGCAATTGTTCTGGCAGTTTATGGTCGAGACTGCTGCCATTACCCTGGTGGCTATGGTATTTGCCCTGGTTATGGCAGAACTTGCCCTGCCTTATGTAAACCAGCTTTTTAATGTTCAGGTTAAACTCGACCTTTTTAGAAATGTTGATTTGCTGATCTTCCTCCCTGCGTTATTGGTATTGATGGTCTTTATTTCAGGTTCCTATCCGGCCTTGGTTCTGGCTGGTCTGCAGCCGGTACTTGCCTTAAAGGGAAAGCTTTCACAAAAGGATGCCGGAGGCCTTTCCATGAGGAGGGGGCTGGTGATCGGGCAGTTTGGTATTTCCCAGTTACTGATCATTGGAACACTTGTTGTTGCTGGTCAGATTCGTTATTCCCGTCAGGCAGATATGGGTTTCCGCAAGGAGGCTGTTGTAATGCTTCCGGTTCCAAACAATGACGTGGCTAAATTAAATACTTTCCGCGCCGAACTTTCGGGAATAACCGGTGTAGATGATCTGACGTTTTGCAGTGATGCGCCTGCCTCTGAATTTGCACCAAGTACTAAAATGCGGTTTGCTAACCGTCCGGAGGCTGAAGAATTTGCAATATCCTTAAAGGCTGGTGATGCCAGTTAC
The DNA here is from genome assembly GCA_035264385.1 of Pedobacter sp. Lineage (GTDB taxonomy): Bacteria > Bacteroidota > Bacteroidia > Sphingobacteriales > Sphingobacteriaceae > Pedobacter. The sequence continues at coordinate 873 of DATFQH010000483.1, read as the reverse complement.
GCTTCGATGTTTGGAATGCAGTTTCTTGCTGGTCGTAATCTGGCTCCTTCTGATACCATTCGTGAGTTTATTGTGAATGAGACTACGGTTAAAAAGCTCGGCCTGGCCCGAAATCAGGATATTATTGGTAAAACTGCGGTTATGAATGGCAATAGCGGTACTGTGGTCGGTGTGGTTAAGGATTTTCACAATAAGTCCTTTCATCAGGGTATCGATGCGCTTTATATTACTACCCAGCGCGACAATTACGCCAGTTGTGCGGTTAAAGTCAATATGGCCGACCTGCAGTCTACCCTTTCTGCGATAAAACGTTCCTGGGTAAAAATTTATCCAAATAATGTATACAAACATAGCTTCCTGGACGAGCGTATTGCTAAGTTTTATGATGGCGATCGCGTTATACTGAATCTGATCCAGGTGTTTGCCGGTATCGCCATCCTGATTGGTTGCCTCGGCTTATACGGTTTGGTGTCATTCATGGCTGCTCAAAAAACAAAGGAAGTCGGGGTAAGGAAGGTACTGGGCGCCAGTGTACAAAGTATTGTATGGTTGTTTGGCAGGGAGTTTACCCGTCTGTTGATCATTGCCTTTTTAATAGCTGCCCCGATAGGTTGGTTTGTGATGAATAACTGGCTGGAGGGTTTTCCTTACCGGATCAGTATTGGAGCCGGAATCTTTGTATTGGCGATTCTTGTTAACCTTTCTGTTGCCATTGCCACGGTAGGGTACAGGTCTTTGAAGGCTGCTATGATGAACCCGGCGAAAAGTCTACGCGCGCAGTAGCAAGGAACAGTTTCCATGTTCCTGTAATGTTCAATCCTGTATCTTCAGCTGTGGTTTTGGCCTGATTACAGGCAGATAAAATGGTTAGCA
>DATFQH010000482.1:0-10824 GCA_035264385.1 Pedobacter sp. | reverse complement strand
TCTTTGTCAAAAATTGGCCTTGCTGAAAATCCTATAGGTCTAGCCGCTGTGTTCAGGATTACGATAGGAGACCAGGTGATTGAAAAAAAACAACCTGTTGTTTATAAATATACGGATCAGGTGCGGGGAGAAATCTATAAGCCTTTGGTAATTTCACCTCCTGTGACAGCTACAATGAGCGACAGGGCATTTGTATTTAACGGCAATGAAAGCAAAAAAATCATTGTTCAGTTAAAAAGTTTTAAAGGTAATGCGAAAGGAATTTTGAAGCCAGAGGCTCCCGCGGGCTGGAAGGTGTTGCCCGATAAAATCGACTTTACTTTTCCGTCAAAAGGAGATGAACAAACGGTAGAGTTGGCGGTTACTCCCAGCGGATCTGTCAGTTCCGGTAAGTTGCTGCTGAATGTGATTGTAGATGAAAAGATATATAACTATGGCTTGAAGGTGATTGATTACGAGCACATACCGACGCAAACAATCTTTCCTTTTGCTGAGGCTAAAGTTGATAAGATAGATTTGAAATTTGGCGGGAAGCGAATTGGATACATAGCCGGAGCTGGTGACCTTATGCCGGAAGCATTGAAACAGATTGGTTATGATGTAGTTAATTTGACGCCATATCAGGTGATGAACGCTGATCTTTCTGTTTTTGATGCAATCGTATCGGGAGTACGGCTATATAATGTAAGCGATGAAATTAAAAGCATGCAACCCATGCTGATGAAATATGTTGAAAATGGGGGAACATACCTGGTGCAGTATAATGTGAACGGGCCTTTGAAGCTGGATAATCTGGGTCCATATCCGTTTAATTTATCCAGAGACCGGGTAACTGAAGAAGATTCGAAAGTGATATTTCTATCGCCAGAGCATCAGGTATTGAATTACCCGAATAAGATTACAGCAAAAGATTTTGAGGGTTGGGTACAGGAAAGAGGTTTGTACTTTGTCAGCAATGCAGACGCTAAGTATACCTCTGTATTTGGCATGAATGATACGGGAGAGTCTATAAAAAATGGTTCCCTTATTGTTGCTGATTATGGCAAAGGCAGGTATATATATACCGGAATTTCATTCTTCAGACAACTTCCTGCAGGTGTGCCTGGTGCTTACCGTTTGTTTGTTAACCTTATTTCTGCAAATAAAAAATAATGGAAGAACAAAAAGACAGGCCTGAGGGTCTCGGGCAGGAACTGCCTCCTTTTGTTAAGACCTGGCGTCAGTTCTATCGTTTGCTAATTGGCTGGCTGGTATTTCTGATCCTGATGTTTTACGCATTTACACAATATTTCCGATGAGTAATTTAGACTGGGCTGTACTCATCATTACACTGGTGGTCATTGTGGTTTATGGTATTTACAAAAGCAGGGGTGAGCAGAATATTCATGGCTATCTGCTCGGAAATCAGTCTTTACCCTGGTATCATGTCTGTTTATCGGTTATGGCGACCCAGGCCAGCGCCATTACTTTTCTATCGGCACCGGGACTCGCTTATTCTTCAGGAATGAGCTTTGTTCAGTTCTATTTTGGCCTGCCGCTTGCAATGATAGTACTGTGCATTACCTTCGTGCCGATATTTCATCGTTTAAAGGTTTATACCGCCTATGAATACCTCGAGCAACGATTTGATCTAAATACACGGGCGCTCACTGCTTTCTTATTCTTAGTACAGCGAGGCCTTTCTACGGGAATCACGATATATGCACCTTCAATTATTTTATCGACAATACTGAATATCAATACGACCTATACGACCTTGTTTATAGGGAGTCTTGTTGTGTTTTATACTGTTTATGGCGGAACTAAAGCGGTGTCGTATACTCAAGTGCTCCAGATGAGCATTATTTTTTGCGGCTTGTTCGCTGCAGGAGCTATGGTGGTGCACCTGCTACCTTCTGATGTAGGGTTTGTAAAGGCGATCAGTATCGCCGGAAAAATGGGCAGAACCAATGCCATTGACCTTACCTTTGATCCCAATAACCGATATACCTTATGGACAGGCCTGCTGGGTGGCTTCTTTTTACAGTTGTCTTATTTCGGTACAGATCAGAGCCAGGTTGGAAGGTATCTGTCGGGTTCATCTGTTAGTCAGAGCCGGCTTGGCCTGCTGATGAACGGGTTGGTAAAAATCCCTATGCAATTTCTGATCCTGTTGATCGGTGTGCTTGTATTTACATTTTATCAATACAATAAACCGCCGGTATTCTTTAACAGCTTCGAATTGAACAAGCTGGAGAAAAGTCAGTACAATCCGGAGCTGGATCAGCTTAAAGCCGATTACAGCCAGGTTCATGAAGAAAAAGAGGCTGCGGTTGATAAAATGAATACGGCATTGGATCAGGACAGCGAGACGTTGATAGATCAGGGAAGAACAGCTTTACAGGAAGCTGACAGAAAGGAAAAGGCCATTAGAAAACAGGTGACAGACCTGATGGTAAAGAATGATAAGGATGCCAATACAGACGATAATAACTATATCTTTTTAAGCTTTGTGACCCAGTATTTGCCACAGGGCCTTATCGGATTGCTGATTGCCATTATTTTTTTAGCTTCTATGGGTTCAACAGCCAGTGCTTTAAATTCACTTGCATCTACAACAGTAATTGATATTTATAAGCGGCTGGTAAAAAAAGATGGCACAGATTATCAATACCTGCAGGCCTCCAGGATCGCAACTGTATTCTGGGGTGTGATATGTATTGTCATGGCGCTTTACGCGAGTAAGATCGGTAACTTGCTTGAGGCGGTAAATATATTGGGCTCTTATATCTATGGCACAATATTGGGCGTATTTTTGGTCGCTTTCTATGTGAAGCAAGTTAACGGCAGAGCTGTTTTTATTGCTGCTATTCTTACAGAAATTGTAGTGATCGTATTGGGCTGGAATGCAGTAGTTGCCTATTTATGGTTAAACGTGATCGGATGTTTACTTGTCGTAATATTTTCGTTGGTTATCCAGAGAATAGCAGAAAATAGAAGCAGATAGCTATCAAATAGAAAGAACCTGATGTTGACAACAGCACCAGGTTCTTTTATCAGGGAAATAATTTCTTTATTTCTTTGCGTCGGCCAGTAGCGCACTGTTTAGCCTGATGTACTCGGGGTTTTTTATTTCAGTAGCCAATTTAACGCCTTGCTCAGCGGTTTGGGCAGCTCCTTTTTTATCGCCCATTTTTAATTGAATGCGTGCTTTCCATAATCTTACCCATGGTGCTTTCTGGTCTGCAGCTTCAGCAGCGTTCATCCATTCCAGCGCTTTGTTCAGGTCTTTGCCATTTTCAAAATAATATTGGGCAGCCTGAAAATAGGGTTTTTTCTCTCCCTTCATCGCCTCATCAATACTGGCCATTACCTTTGAGTCTACATCTGTAGTCAGGTTAATCGATAACGATGCGTTTTCCCAGGCCAGCTGAAGTTTGGCTGTAGTTGGGTAAACATCTGTCAGCTGGATTGTAAATGTTTCAACTTTTTCTTTAAGTTTTGCAGCTTTCACTTTTACACGCAATACATCTTCGGCTTCTTTATACTCGTAAGCACCCCATTGTTTTGCACCTTTGTTAAAAATGATAGTCCATTCAGATTGTCCGGGAATGGTGAAAAGCCCATACTCACCAGCCGCAAGATCCTGGCCTTCAATTTTAACAGCTTCAGTTAAAGTGATTATAGTTGCTGAATTTGCACCGGTACGCCATACTGCACCGTAAGGTTCCAGACCACCAAAAATCTTACGTCCCTTAGTATTAGGTCGTGAGTAATTAATAGTGATTTTACCTAGACCAAAGGCCTGGCTAATGGTTTGAGCCGTGCTTGCCTGTGGCACTTGCAGACCCTGCGCTTGGAGTTCATGCTGTAACGATATTGCCAGAATAAAAAGCAATACGGCTTTAATAGTTGTTTTCATATGAGTTAATTGATCGAGTTTTGTTTCTGCTAAAATAGGCCTAAAGATCTTTATTTTAAATTATTAATTTAGCCGTATGTTCCATTTTCGTAATGTTTTTTATGCGCTTTCTGCCTTTCTGGTTTCGTGCTCCGGCTCAAGATATATTGCAGCGCCTGGAATAGAAACGGGCGTGTCAAAGGTTCTGGCAGATTACCGCAAATCTGTGATAAACAATATAGGGTATAAGATTGAGTTCGATATTCCAGGAGAAAGAAAAGATAGAATTTTTGCTGAAGAGATCATTAGTTTTAACCTTCTGAAAAATAAAGAACCCCTGCAAATTGATTTCAGAGAAGAAACCCAAAAAATAAAATCTATCGAAGTAAACGGGAAGGTGGTAGCAGTTGATCACAACAAGGAACATTTGATAATTGATGTTCAATTTTTAAAGACAGGCAATAATCATATAAAAATCCATTTTGAAGCAGGGGAGGGTGCACTAAACAGAAATCAGGATTATCTGTACACTTTGTTTGTCCCGGACAGGGCCAGAACTGTTTTTCCTTGTTTTGATCAGCCAGATCTGAAGGCAGCATATACCCTTACACTAAAGATCCCGTCAGACTGGAATGCCATAACAAACGGGAGTGTAAAGGATTCTGTAATAAATGGAGACAGAAAAATATACCACTATACAACCTCAGATACGCTGAGTACTTATTTGTTTGCCTTTGCGGCAGGAAAATTTGAAAAATCTTCACAGCCTCTTTTAAATGGCAGTGCAGACTTTTTATACAGGGAAACGGATACGGCTAAAATAAAACAAAGTTTAAATGAAGTATTTGACCTGCATTTATCCGCCCTGAAGTTTCTCGAAGACTGGACTCAGATCCCTTATCCGTTCCAAAAATTTGGTTTTGTTGCCATTCCTGATTTCCAGTTCGGAGGAATGGAACATCCCGGCGCTATTCAGTATAAAGCGTCGGCACTTTTTCTCGATGCGGGGGCTACAAAAGATCAGTTGAACGCGAGAAGCAATGTTATTGCACATGAAACTGCCCACATGTGGTTTGGTGATCTTGTGACCATGAACTGGTTTAATGATGTATGGATGAAGGAAGTCTTTGCAAACTTTATGGCAGATAAAAGCAGTGAGCGATTGAATGGCAACGAAATCTTTGATCTGAAATTTCTGGTTGACCATTTCCCAGCTGCTTATGCAATAGATCGTACTCATGGCTCAAATCCCATCAGGCAGGATTTGGATAATTTAAAGGATGCGGGTACGATGTACGGGAATATTATTTATCATAAAGCGCCGATTATGATGAGACAGCTCGAGCGCCTTATGGGTAAAGATAAATTCCAGTCGGGTGTGAGAGCTTATCTGAAAAAGTTCGCAAATAAAAATGCTTCATGGCCTGATCTTATTGGTATTTTGAGCCTTTATGCCAGTTCAGATCTACAAAAATGGAATAAGGTATGGGTAAATGAGACCGGAAGACCTGTGGTAGATTATGTACTGGAGAAAGAAAATAATAAGATCAGTAAGTTTACAATAAGGCAAAAAACCGAGTATGGTGAGGCTAGGACTTGGCCGCAGCTCTTTGAATTAAAACTCTATTACGCTGGGCATAGCAAAGAAATTACTGTAAATCTTAATGAAGAGGAAGTTGATGTTAAAGAAGTCATAGGACTTGAGGCTCCATTGTTTGTTTTGTTCAACTCATCAGGACAGGGCTATGGGTTGTGGCCGGCAGACCCAGAAATGCTTGCTGAGCTATATGTTATTGATAATGCACTGAACCGGGCCTCTGCCTATATTACGCTGTATGAAAATATGCTGAGCGGCAGGCACATAAAACCTTTGCAGCTTCTGGATCTGTTTATAAATGGGCTGGAAAAAGAAAAGGAGGAATTAAATCTGAAGTTGCTTACTGGTTATCTGTCAAATATTTATTGGCAATTCCTTTCTTCAGCAGACAGGTCTTTGCTGACCACCGGCCTGGAGAATGCCTTATGGATAGCTATGGAACGTCAAACTTCGCCAAATAATAAGAAACTCTTGTTTAAAACTTATCAAGACGTTTTTTTATCGACGGAAGCGGGTGTAAGGCTTTATAAAATATGGGGTACAATGCAGACTCCTTCCGGATTGAAACTGACAGAAGACGATTATACTTCACTTTCATTCGCACTGTCGCTAAGAGACAACAAAGATACGAGCCTGTTAAAAACACAGCTTGGGAGGATAACGAATGCAGATAGAAAAAAGCGATTTGAGTTTATCATGCCTGCTGTTTCATCAAAACCGGCAGACAGGGACTCTTTTTTTATGAGCCTTCAGCTGAAGTCGAACAGGGAGAAAGAGGCAAATGTTGGATCTGCATTGTATTATCTCCATCATCCACTCAGACAGGGAACTTCTATAAAATATCTTTCCGGGAGTCTGGAGATGCTTTCTGAAATACAGACGACAGGAGACATCTTTTTCCCTCAAAACTGGTTGCAGGCCACATTTTCTTACTATCAAAGTGCAGAGGCAGCAGCTGTGATCAGAGACTTTTTGCAAAAGAACCCCAATTATAATCCAAAACTTAAGGCAAAAATTCTCCAGGCAGCTGACTTTGTTTTCAGAGCAGAGCGGCTACTTAAAAAATAGACCTTGAATCATATTCTACGTGTAGGCGATTTTACCGGGTATTGTCTATAATTAGTTGTGCGCCAGTTCAGTATAGGTGACTTTAAAAGTCTGTTGTTTTCCTCCGGGATTAGCTACTGTAAGTAAAGAAGGATATGCATTGTCATTGTACTGATAGCTATAGGTAATATTTTCTGCTGGAGATTTTGTGTTTGAATTACTTAGCCTGTTATTTTGCCCGTCCATAAAGAAAGGGTACCTACATTCCAGAAGTAGTCGTCCGGCAAAGTTCAGGTATTTAAAAATACCATTTTTTGTATCATATGTATAGTTCAGCGTTTTTTGGGTTGCATCAGAATGATTGGTAATGGTTTTGCTGACTAAATTCCCATCTGTGTACTGCAGTGCAGCTTCACTAAGCAAGGTCCCCGCGGGACTGTAATAAATTAGCTTTTGCAGAACAGCCTGATTATAAAAAAGCAGGTAGGATTCCTTGTGAATATTTACAGTGCCATTGTCGTCAAACAATCTTGCTTTGAGTATTCCGTTTTTGTCAACCACGTAATCAACGGTTTCATATTGCTCTTGATGCTGCGACTTTGTAAATATATGAGGCTCCTGATTTTTATAAGTGATAACGATTGTATAACCGTCCGAACCAGACACCTCGATAAGTTCAGCTGTATTCGCCAGATACTTGAGAGATACCGTCATTCCATCGGATTCAAACTTAATAGGAATGAAATGCTTCTGATCCGTTTCAATAACATCAGGTTTTTTTTCCGCTTCTTGTTTGACGGGAGATTTTCTGCAGCCTGCGCTAAAAATAACCAGTACTGCTATCAGTGTAAATAATGCGAACTTCATATTTGCTTTTTTGAAATAAGTTAGTGATGCAAACGTATTAATAAATATTGTTTTTTTTATAATTTTAATATTTAAAAATTAATAATAATTTCTTTGTAAATAAAATAATATTCTTGTGGTGTTTGTAAATATTTTGAAGTTTATGGGTTACTTTTGCGTCTCCAATCTTATCCTTTTATGGACGATTTCCTTGCTGCCCGCCTTCAGATGGCCTTTTCATTGGGCTTTCATATTGTATTTGCCTGCATCGGTATGGTGATGCCATTTTTTATGTCAGTCGCTCATTTCTATTGGCTGAAGACAAAAAAGGAGGTATACAAAGATGTGACCAAGGCCTGGAGCAAAGGTGTGGCTATCTTTTTTGCCACGGGAGCAGTGTCTGGTACGGTGCTGTCATTTGAACTCGGCCTGCTTTGGCCGACCTTTATGGAGCACGCCGGACCTATTTTTGGTATGCCGTTTTCTTTAGAAGGTACGGCATTTTTTATAGAGGCCATAGCGCTGGGATTTTATCTGTATGGCTGGGGGAAGCTCAATGTCTGGTTTCATTGGGTTACAGGTGTTATCGTTGGAATCAGCGGACTTTTGTCGGGTATATTGGTTGTAGCTGCTAATTCCTGGATGAACAGTCCGTCAGGTTTCGATTATGTTGACGGGCAATACCTAAATATAGATCCCATAGCAGCAATGTTCAATAAGGCCTGGTTTTCTCAGGCGCTACATATGTCTATCGCTGCATTCGTATCTACCGGCTTTGCTGTCGCAGGTGTTCATGCGTTAATGATCTTAAGAGGGAGAAATATATCTTTTCATAGTAAAGCATTTAAAATAGCTGCAGTATTCGGCACGGTTGCGGCATGTCTGCAACCTATTAGCGGCGACATTTCGGCTAAAGATGTCGCGCAAAGGCAACCTGCAAAATTAGCCGCCATGGAGGCGCATTTTCATACCGAAAAGAATGCTCCGCTGATCATCGGCGGGATACCTGATACTGCCGGAAAAAAAGTCGATTATGCGATCAGGATACCTGGTCTGCTTAGTTTTATGGCAACCGGTGATTTTAATAAAGAGGTTAAAGGACTTGATCAGATTCCCCGGGATGAACATCCGCCCGTTGCGGTAACACATTATGCTTTCCAGATTATGGTTGGGTTAGGTATGACCATGGTACTTATAGCGCTACTCTACTTCATGGCCTTATGGAAGAAAAAGCAATGGATCGATAAAAAATGGCTGCTCAGGCTGTTCGTTATAGCCACCCCACTTGGCTTTATCGCTTTAGAGGCAGGCTGGACTGTAACCGAAGTAGGCCGACAACCCTGGATCATTCATGGGGTAATGCGCACTGCTGATGCTGTAACGCCGATGCCGGGAATTGCCTATTCATTTTACCTGTTCACTGGTGTGTACATATCTTTGGCAATTATTGTGACCTGGCTGCTATATCGTCAGATTACCATGGTGGGTAAATTGTATGATTCTTCTTTCAAAAAGCCTAATTCATAACTTATGATCTATGTTGTAATCGTATTTCTCTGGACCTCGATTTTACTTTACATCCTCTTGGGTGGTGCTGATTTTGGTGCAGGGATAATAGAATTGTTCACATCGAAAACCAATCAGCCCAAAACGAGAAAAACCATGTATAATGCAATCGGCCCGATCTGGGAAGCCAACCACATGTGGCTTATTATTGCAATAGTGATACTTTTTGTGGGCTTCCCAAAGATATATACAACAGTTTCGATATATCTGCACATTCCACTTGTATGCATGCTTCTGGGTATTATAGCAAGAGGTACGGCATTTGTATTCAGAAATTATGATGCGGTAAAAGACGATATGCAGAAGGTCTATACTCCAATATTCATGTACTCGAGTGTGATTACTCCGTTCTTTTTAGGCATTATCGCGGCCAGTTCAGTATCAGGAAAAATTGATGTACAGGCTACTGACTTTCAAACGGCTTATATTTTTAGCTGGCTGAACTGGTTTTCGATTTCAGTCGGTATATTTACGGTTAGTATCTGTGGATTTCTGGCTACTATTTTTATTATAGGCCAGACCGATACTGAGGAAAATAAGAAACATTTTATAAGGAAGGCCAGAAGAACAATCTTTGTAGTTATGTTTAGCGGTGCTTTGGTTTTTTTCGCTGCATGGTTTGAAAAAATACCACTTACACATTGGATTTTCGGTGATTTACTTGGAGTGACTGCTATTATTGCGGCAGGAATTTCCTTATTGATTATGTTTTACGCACTAAATAAGGATAAACCCATAATGTTGAGGCTGTTGGCTGGTTTTCAGGTTACAATGATTCTTTTTGCGGCGACTTACATGCACTTTCCTGATATCGTACTGATAAAAAATGGAACCAATCTTTCTTTACTTGGGCACCAGGGACAAGCTAAAGCTATTGAGTCACTTGGTTATGCCCTGCTGATCGGGAGTATATTTATTTTACCTGCCCTTGTTTATCTGATTTATATTTTTCAAGTCAGAAAAGACGTTCAGCAAAAGCATTAAAACAGGAATAATAAAATATTATAAAACAATAGTGCCGTTCAATCCTTTTCCTAATAAAGAAATTGACATGGACAGATTGATTATAGAATCTACTTTATCAGATGTGAATGAAATATTTTTATCTGAAAAAAGTGATGCCAGACCAAACAGGGCGATTATTTTAGGCTTTAAGGCCTCAAATACTGACCAGGTTATAAATGCATTTTCTGCACTCAAAGAGATTGCTCAAAAAAGCAGCATTGAACTGATCGTATGTAAAACATCCCAGACGGGAATTTACGACCTCCAAATAAAAACTGAGGCGCTCGACGAACCGATTCGGATTGAAAATAAGGTGATCAGTCATGAAACCTTGGGCGGAATAGAAGATCATGTTGGAATGAACGATCGGATCATTCTGGGTACAAACGTTTCGGAGGAAGAAAATTGGATCATCGTGCACACCGCCCGGATTAAAGATTGCGAGCTAAAACATCAATAAGATTGTAACAAAATAATCGAAGTTTTATCCTGCTGCCAGAAATTAGGTTGCTGTTCGATATTGGAAATTTGTGCTCCATTATATCCACAGTAAGACATTGCGATAATAATGGAGTCTAAAGAATTCTTTTTTGTTGATCCGAATATGCTTAATCGTTTTTAAACTTACTTATCATGATTAAACCTAAGAGGGTTTGATAAGTCATAACTAAAAACACGCGAGTAAGCATCTTTTAGTCCGATATGAAAGGGAAATTCTTAAAAAATACAGTAATTACGCTTTGCATTGCAGGGCTTGGTTCGACAGCAAATGCTCAGAAAGTTACTGAGCTGCAAGAGGTAAGCATTCTGGCTCCTCATGCCATTAAAATCGATGGGAAGAACTTCGAATGGAAAGAGTCTGATTTTTCAGTAAACAAGCGCA
>DATFQH010000481.1:0-3960 GCA_035264385.1 Pedobacter sp. | reverse complement strand
TGTGGATACAACTTATCGGGAACGGCAACGGGATTACTTGATTTCTCACCAGTTATACCTGCATAATAATCAGGTATGTATTGATCATAAGTCCATTCAGCAACATTGCCATACATATCATACAGACCCCAGGCATTTGGTTTCTTCTTTCCGGCTACATGGGTCTTGCCTTCACTATTTCCGGTAAACCATGCGTAATCACCCAGTTTGGAGGCGTCATTACCGAATGAATATTCTGTGGTACTTCCGGCCCGGCAGGCGTATTCCCATTCGGCTTCAGTCGGCAACCTGTAAAAAAGACCGGTTCTGGCATATAGCCATTTACAATACTGGATCGCATTGTAATGTGTCATTGCCAATGCTGGCTGACCTTCTTTTCCCATTTTAAAGGTCATATCCAAATAGGGTTTAGTGGGTCTGGTCACCGCATCAACACTTGCAGGCACTGGAGTAGTACTGTGTGATGTTTCGTAGTCTTTATATAAAAACGGCTCATAAATATCCCAGGTTACCTCCAGCGCTCCCATATAAAATGGGTCGATCTTCACCTTATGAACTGGTTGTTCATCGGCATTTCCTTTTTTACTTCCCATCATAAATTCACCACCCGGGATAGCCAGCATATCAAATGACAAGCTGGTTCCTTCAATGTTTTGCTTATAAGAGACTGCCTTTTCCTGAGCTGTTGTATTGTTAACAACAAATAATGCCAAGGGGACCAGCAGAGATAATTTCAGCTTCATTTAATAAAATTTAACAAAAAAATATTTTAACCTAACCTATTGAATCTCTAAAATAGAGGCAATAATTGATAAACCAAAATCCTCAGTCACATAATTTCTATAAAATGTGTAATTAAAACACTAAGCTCTTAACCGGTCTAAAGTATAGCATATAGAAAAACCCCTGTCAATCGTTATTGACAGGGGTTTAACATTGGAAAGCAATTTATTATTCTATACTGCCTTCTTCTTTTTTCTTTTTCTTACCGGGACTTCTGTTTTCCACTACAATTTTATCTTCATCTTTATTGTAATCAATTTCCAGGGTATCTCCGTCATGAATCTCACCTTTCAAGATCTCCTCGGCAATTGGATCTTCTAGGTATTTCTGAATTGCGCGTTTCAAGGGTCTTGCTCCAAAGTTAGAATCAAATCCTTTTTCAGCTATAAAATCTTTAGCATTATCAGTCAATTTCACTTCATAACCAAGATTATGCACGCGACCAAATAACGACTTAAGCTCGATGTCGATGATTTTGAATATATCTTCTTTGCTTAAGGAGTTAAATACTACCACGTCATCCACCCTGTTTAAGAATTCAGGAGCAAATGCGCGCTTCAATGCGCTTTCTATCACGCCTCTGGAGTGCGAGTCTACCTGGTTGACTTTTGCAGAGGTTGAAAAACCAACTCCTTGTCCAAAGTCCTTAAGCTGACGTGCACCTATGTTGGATGTCATGATGATGATCGTATTTCTAAAATCCACTTTACGGCCAAGGCTATCTGTTAATTGGCCTTCGTCCAATACCTGAAGCAAAATATTAAATACATCAGGATGTGCCTTTTCAATCTCATCAAGAAGAATCACAGCATACGGTTTACGGCGGACCTTTTCAGTAAGCTGGCCACCTTCCTCATATCCTACATATCCAGGAGGCGCTCCAACTAAACGCGACACCGCAAACTTCTCCATGTATTCGCTCATGTCGATCTGGATCAGAGAATCATCGCTGTCAAACATGAATCTCGCCAGTTCCTTCGCCAGTTCTGTCTTACCAACTCCCGTAGGCCCCAGGAAAATAAACGATCCTATTGGCTTTTTGGGGTCTTTCAGACCAGCTCTTGTACGCTGAATTGCTTTCGTAAGTTTTTTGATCGCATCATCCTGACCAATGATCTTCTCCCCAACAGTTTCATACATATTCAACAGTTTTACACTGTCAGTCTGTCCTACACGCTGCAATGGAATACCAGTCATCATGGATACAACCTCCGCTACATTGTCTTCTGTTACCGTGTAACGCTTGGTTTTAGTGTCACTTTCCCATTCTGATTTAGCACGGTCTAGCTCTTCGAGAAGATTCTTCTCGGTATCTCTCAGCTTTGCGGCCTCTTCATATTTCTGGCTTTTTACAACCTTATTCTTCTCCAGTTTGATCTCTTCAATCTTATTCTCAATATCTATGATATTTTGAGGAACATGAATATTGGTGAGATGGACTCTTGATCCCGCCTCATCGAGCGCATCAATTGCCTTATCTGGTAAAAATCTATCCGTAATATATCTTGCAGTAAGCGCTACACACGCATTGATCGCCTCGTCAGTATAAGTTACACCATGGTGATCCTCATACTTCTCCTTAATACGGTTTAGTATCTCTATCGTCTCATCTGGAGTAGCAGGCTCGATCATAACCTTTTGGAAACGACGGTCTAAAGCTCCATCTTTCTCAATATATTGTCTATACTCATCAAGAGTAGTCGCACCGATACACTGTATCTCCCCTCTTGCCAGAGCTGGTTTGAACATATTTGAAGCATCCAAAGAACCCGAGGCGCCACCGGCACCAACTATAGTATGGATTTCATCAATAAAAAGGATCACATCTGTCGATTTTTCCAATTCATTCATTACGGCCTTCATACGTTCTTCAAACTGTCCGCGATATTTAGTACCAGCTACTAATGAAGCCAGATCCAGTGTCACTACACGTTTATTAAACAACACCCTTGAAACCTGACGTTTTACAATTCGTAGTGCCAATCCTTCAGCTATTGCAGATTTACCAACACCCGGCTCGCCGATCAGAATGGGATTGTTCTTTTTACGGCGGGACAAAATCTGTGATACTCGCTCAATTTCCTTTTCACGGCCTACTATAGGGTCAAGTCTTCCTTCCTCAGCGGCTTTAGTCAGATCTCTTCCAAAATTATCAAGGACCGGGGTTTTTGATTTGATGTCCGAAACTTTCTTAGGACTGCTGAAACTTTCTTCTTCCCGATAATCATCATCTCCGCCGGTTGAGGCACTATTCTGAATGTCATCTTTGAAACCGTTTTTGTTTACTTCAACTTCCTGTTTGAATATCTCATAGTTTACACTATACTGCAATAAAATTTGGGAGGCAATATTATCATCATCACGTAAAATAGATAGCAACAGATGTTCAGTGCCAATAAGGTCACTTTTAAAGATCTTAGCTTCCAGATAAGTAATTTTCAATACCTTTTCCGCTTGTTTTGTTAATGGTATATTACCCAAATTTACAGTAACACTCGAAGTACCTCTCACAGAATCTTCTATTGAGCGGCGAAGTTTTGAGGTATCGACTCCTAGTGATTTCAATATTTTAATGGCCATGCCATCGCCTTCGCGAATCAGGCCTAACAACAGATGTTCCGCGCCTATGTAATCGTGACCTAATCTCAGGGCCTCTTCCCTGCTAAAAGAGATCACATCTTTTACTTGTGGAGAAAATTTAGCTTCCATATATAACCTTTCTAAAATCCGGAATGCCTAAAACTAAAAAATTTGTTTAATAAAAGCATCCCTGACATTTTTATTTTATCAACAATTACGCCATTGACTATCTATTAGATGTTGCGACTGCCGTTATTGCATAAATGTTACTTGTTTTTGACTGATCAAATGCGCTCTATTCAAAAGTGTATATTTAACGTAAAACAGCTTCAACGCCCGTATTTAATGTAGCAAGCTCATCAGCATCCCTCTTTGTCTCATAAATGTAATGATTTTACAGCAATATTTCATCTGTCAAAAAGGGAAAACAATGTTGGAAAAACTATCAAAATGGCAGATATGTGGTCAATCTTTTGTGGTATTTTTTCTCCGCTTTCTGCGGATTTAATTTCCACGAACTTTTATTTTGTTGCAATTTCGATCGTACCACCGTTTTTAAATAGCTCATGAGGCACAAAGTAGCCCTGATTTATTTTT
>DATFQH010000480.1:0-4827 GCA_035264385.1 Pedobacter sp. | reverse complement strand
TAATGAAGTGCTTTGGCCGGTATTTCATTACCTGGTCACTTATGCTAATTTTGAACAGACCTATTGGGATTTTTATCAGCAGGTAAATAATAAATTCAGA
Organism: Pedobacter sp.; assembly: GCA_035264385.1. GTDB lineage: Bacteria > Bacteroidota > Bacteroidia > Sphingobacteriales > Sphingobacteriaceae > Pedobacter. The sequence continues at coordinate 4,727 of DATFQH010000480.1, read as the reverse complement.
GATGTAGTTATTCAGAACATCAAAGAAGGAGATACAGTTTGGGTTCAAGATTATCAATTGCTGCTCCTGCCCTGCCTTATCCGTGCCGAACGCCCGGCCGTTACCATAGGCTTTTTCCAGCACATTCCTTTTCCGTCTTATGAAATATTCAGACTCATACCATGGCGGGATGAACTCATAACAGGGATGCTGGGTGCCGACTTGCTGGGCTTTCACACTTTTGATGACGTAAGACACTTTCTAAGTGCAGCTTCGCGTTTGTCTACAAGTAAGCTGGCAGACAATGTTATTGTACATAAGAACCGTCACGTCGTAGTCGAGGCATTCCCTATGGGTATTGACAATGATAAATTCGAAAGTCTTACGCTTCATCCTAAGGTGGCGCGGTACTCTGCTGCGTTTAAAGAAAGTCAGAAAAATCTTAAGATCATTCTTACTATAGACAGGCTTGATTACAGTAAAGGTATCATACAGCGTCTTCAGGCTCTTGAACTCCTGCTGCAAATGCATCCTGAATACATAGAGCAGGTAGTATTGTACATGATTGTCGTACCTTCAAGGGATACCGTTCCACAATATAAAGAACTTCGTGACCGTATCGATCAGTTGGTTGGAAATATCAATTCCCGTTTCCGCACTATGAACTGGGTTCCTATACATTACTTTTACAAATCATTTGCTGTCGAATTCCTTTCTGCACTCTATAATACCGCGGACATTTGCCTGGTTACTCCTATGCGTGATGGCATGAACCTGGTGAGCAAAGAATATGTAGCATCAAGAACGAACAATGACGGTGTGCTCATTCTCAGCGAAATGGCAGGTGCATCCAAGGAACTGAATGATGCCTTGATCGTGAATCCAAACAATATCGGCGATATCATGCGGGCGATGGTAGAAGCTATCAATATGCCAATTGAGGAACAGAAAGCCCGTATGAGCAGCATGAGACACATAGTAAAAAAATTTGATATTCATCTTTGGGTTAAAAACTTTATGGATAAGCTATTGGAAGTAAAACAATTACAGCAATCGCTGTTAACAAAACATGCAGCCCAGCCCATTAAAGAGAAAATTGCTAAAGCATATGGTGCTGGACAGGACAGATATATATTCTTAGATTACGATGGCACTTTAGTTGGCTTCCAAGGCGATATAGACAAGGCGTCCCCGGATCAGGAACTTTATGATATTATTGTCAAGCTGACAGCAGACCCTTCGAATCGCGTCATCATCATCAGTGGCAGAAGATACGAGACGCTTCAGGAATGGTTCGGACATCTGAATCTGGATATGATTGCGGAACACGGAGCTTGGCAAAAACAGCTTCATGAAGAATGGAAATCTCTGCCACTGCTTACAGATAAATGGAAGCAGGAACTGAAGGCTGTATTAGATACTTATACAGATAGAACACCTGGCTCATTTGTAGAAGAAAAGAGCTATTCACTGGTATGGCATTACCGCAAGGCAGAAAAAGGGCTTGGCGAGCTAAGAGCTAATGAGATTGTAAATCACCTCAGGCTGTTCATTGCAGATAAAGGGCTACAAATGATGGAAGGAAATAAGGTCATTGAATTTAAGAATATAGAAGTAAACAAGGGCAAGGCAGCCCTAAACTGGCTTCATGATAACAATCCAGATTTTATTCTTGCCCTTGGTGATGACCATACCGATGAGGACATCTTCAAGGCGCTCCCCCAAAACGCTTATACCATTAAAGTTGGTAGCAACATCTCAGCTGCCCGCTACTACCTCAGAGATTATAAAGAAGTCAGGGAACTGCTTAGGGCGCTAACCGTCTACCAGGAAAGGAACCAGAACAATCAACACAGGGATAGAAGTCTTCAAGACGCAAAAAAGCCTGGTCATCCGTCACTATTGCAGCGTATATTTGGATCTTTTAGCAACAGGTAATAAACTAACATAAAAGAGCCGCATTAACGCGGCTCTTTTTATCACAGGAATACCGGTCTGTCCAGCTTTATTGCAATCCTATGAGCCGCATTCATTAGTCCGACGTGACTATAGGCCTGCGGAAAATTACCCCATTGGCTACCGTCTTTCTCATCCACATCTTCGCTGAACAGCAATAAATGATTGGAATAGGATATAATAGATTCAAACTCACGAATTGCATCATCTATGCGGCCAACACATGCGAGTGCTTCTATATACCAAAATGCACAGATCAGAAAAGTCGATTTTGGCTTACCAAAATCATCTTTATGCAGATAACGGTAAAATAGCCCATTTTCGGCTTTTAATTCCTTTTCCAGAGCAATCAGATGGTCCTTTGCCCTCTCAGAGGCAGGATCAAGATAATTCATAAGAATGAGCTGCAGTGTACTCGCATCCAAATGCGGGCTTCCGACCGCATGCGTGTATACTTTCCTTACCGGATCGTAACAATCCTCAATGTGCTTAGCAGCCTTATCAATCAGTATCAGTGCTCGTTCTTCATATATTGAATTGCCGATAGTCCTGGCCATCTTCAGCGCCGCATTGGCACCTGCCCACTGAAATAAATTGGTGTAACAGTGTGTATTTGCGATGTTTCTGAATTCCCACAAGCCCGCATCCTTTTCATCGATAGTACGCTCTATCTTGCCCAGTAAATAATCCAGCCATTGGGCCGAATCCTGCCTCTCTCTGAAGATAAACCTGTGATCAGTGTACAAGGGCAGCATGGAAACCAATACTTGTCCATAAATATCATTTTGTATGTGTTCATAAGCCTGGTTACCAATCCGTACTGGTTTGTTTCCCATGTAGCCATCAATATGATCCAGGATCCTTTCCGTCAGCACCCGTTCGCCGGCGATGCCAAACAAAGGCTGATAGCGCTGGTCATCTCTGAACGATATATCGGTGATGTATCCGAAATACTTTTCCATTTCTTCAAAGTGACCAATGTGATTCAATGCAGTGATCACATAGTAGGTATCCCGCATCCAGCAGTATCGATAATCCCAATTGCGCTGGCTTCCGGGCGATTCCGGAAGACTTGTTGTGCTGGCAGCTATAATGGCACCCGTATCTTCAAACTGGTGTATTTTCAATACCAACGCTGAGCGAATGACCAGATGCTGATGAAAACCAGCGATCTTAGAGTGTTTGATCCATCTCCTCCAATAAGCAATGGTTTCAGTCAGAAATCGTTCTGCTGTACTTTTGATCGGTGCGTTTAGCTCATGTCCGTAGGTCAGGATCAAATATTTAGGCTCATTGAGGGCAAAATATTTTTCATCTTCAATATAACTCAGCGAGATGTTAGTGCTCAGCTGCATATTCTCTGCGCATCCCGTAAATAATATGTGGTTACTCCCGCGATGTCCTTTTTGCTTTACCACTCCATAATTGCACACGGGCTTGCATTTCACCCTTACCCTCGGATTACCTTCGAGCGGTTCTATTTTCCGGATCAACATCAGCGGCTTATAATACCTTTCATGGTGGTAAAAACGGGGAGCCAGGTCCGTTATTCGATATTTACCTTCAGGATTGGTCACCTCGGTAACCATGATATTTGTGTTTTCAAGGTAATATTGCCTCGAAGTGAATTCACCATGAGGCCGGATCGAAAACTCGCCCCCTTTATCATTGTCCAGTAAACCCCCAAAAACAAAGCTGCTGTCAAACCTGGGCCAACAAAGCCAATCAATATTAGTATTCTTATTTATATGCGCCAGGTAAGCGCAGTTTCCAATTATACCTGTCTGGTAGGTATGCCTTTCAATCATAAAATATCTGTGTTGTTAAACTATAACAACACAGCAGGTACACTTTTGTTTACCAGCCTATTCCATAATCTTCACCATGGTTGCTCGAACCACCCCATAATGTACCGTGCTTCCAATCGAAATAAATGGCATTAATCGGGCCGCTTGTCCGGTCATCAAAACTTAGTGTATATCCCATTTTTGTAAGTTCGTTACGTACTGCCTCCGGAGTAGAATCGTGTAACAGAATTTGTCCAGGCTTAGGTTCCCTGTCGGTTATTTTGGTTCCTCCAAGCGAGAGCCATAGTTGATTCGTATTGATATTCGCAGCTTCTGAAGCCTGCTGGACATTCATACCGAATTCTGTTACATTCAAAAAGAATTGGAGCAAATTCTGGTCCTGTGTGTCCCCACCCTGTACGGCCGACGATAAAAATGGTTTACCATCTTTCATAGCCAGAGATGGCGATAAAGTTACCCTTGGCCTTTTGCCTGGAGCGACAACATTAAAAGGATTCAATGCCGGGTCCAGAACAAAGCTCTGCATCCGCTGACTCATCCCAATTCCTGTGTTCCCTGCTATGCAGGCTGGCAACCATCCCCCACTCGGCGTTATAGAAACTACCCAGCCCTCCCTATCAGCAGCTTCAACCGAAGTTGTGCCACGCCACATCCTATCGTGATATTGTTCTGAAGATGTGTTATTACCCATGTCATGCCTGGGTGCAAAGTTGCGTTTAGTGGTATCCATTTCATAACCTCTTTTTTTCAAAAGATTCAGATAAGGATTTGTCCTGTCCTCAAAAGAATAAGGATTTCCAGGGCCAATATTTGCGTCGTTCTTTTCATATTGAATCAATGAAGCCCTTTGTTTTGCGTATTCTTTGCTCAATAAGCCTTTTATTGGTTCATTAGGTGATACATAGGGATCTCCATAATAAAAGTCACGGTCGGCAAAAGCAAGATTCATTGCCTGATATAAAGTGTGAATATATTTTGTGCTGT
>DATFQH010000479.1:0-8220 GCA_035264385.1 Pedobacter sp. | reverse complement strand
GCTACAGTTTGCGGCAGGTAGGCCATTCCGTTAAGCAGGCCAAAGTCATGGATCATCCCGTCGTAACGTAATGTGGTCACATTGACGCCTGCGGCATCAAGTTTACGGCCATAAGCTTCGCCTTCATCCCGGAGGATATCATTTTCTGCGACCTGGATCAGTGTGGGCGGCATCCCTTTCAGTTGCACGATGGTCGCTTTTAGCGGAGAAAAGTAAATGTCCTGCAGATCCTTGGGATCATTAGCATACATCTGATACATCCATTTCATTACTGGCGCAGTCAGGAAGCGGTCGGCTGCAAACTGCTGATAAGAATCATTATTGAAGTTGGTATCTATAGTTGGCCACATCAGGATTTGGAGCTTGATCTGAGGTCCTTTCTTTTCTTTCGCCATCAGGGTTACCGCCGTAGCCAGGTTACCGCCAGCGCTGTTGCCAATGATAGCGAGGTTTTTGCCGTCCAGACCGATTTCCTTACCATGTTCAGACACCCATTTGGTGCCTTGATAGCATTCGTTAAGAGCTGTGGGATATTTGGCGTCAGGGGTGCGAGTGTATTCGATAAACACGCCGGCCATGCCCGTACGTATGACCAGGTCGTGGACCATGCGCTCATGGGTAGGGAAGTCTCCAAGTACCCATCCGCCTCCGTGAGTGAAAATGAATACGGGCAAGTTACCGGAGGCGTTTTTTGGCTTGACGATATATAATAATATCCTTAATCCACCGCTGCTGACAGTCTTTTTTGTTGTAGTTGTACCTGAGAGGTTAACTTTGACTGATTTTTGGGCATTGATCAGTACTGATCTTGCTTCGAAAGGACTGAGTGTTTCGAGTCCGGGGCCGCCGGTGTTCAATAGTTTTAAGAATTTTTTGGTGCCCTCGCTGATGCGTTCGTCTGCAGACCATTCCGTAACCTGAGAGAAGGACTGGAAACTTGTCAGTATTAAAAGCACTATGATGATTCCAATCAGGATCATTCGCAGTTGTGAAGGTTTAACCTCCGGATTTGGATTGTAGGTTTTCATTATCTTGATTTTTGGTTTACATTGCACTATGCCGGTACAATATCCAATCGGTATGCCGTTATGATAAATGCCTGATATTCATGTCTATAGTTGCTTTCGGAAGATTGAGTTTAGCGGAATATCGATAAACCTGATAAATACCGTCACTAAATTTGAGATGACCCCTTATCTGTTCTGCCGATATATCGATATTTGTCTAAGGACGATTGTCGATATATCGACAATATCCACCCGTTTACCTCGGAAAATTTGTCATCTTTTTAAACTATTTCAGGGCCAAATGCTTCTTTATTTTATCGTTAAGCGACTTTTTATTAAATTAGCGTATCAGATCCAGCAATATCGGCAGTTCGTTTGCCATTGATATGAAGAATTAACGTATATATGAAAACACGGATACTCATTGTTGAAGACGAGTTTATTGAAGCCAATAACTTACAGATGATACTGGAAAGAAACGGTTATCACGTTTGCACGATTGCTAATGCTTACGGGCTTGCGCTGGAAATCATCAAGAACGAAAGGCCCAATTTGGTATTGCTTGATATTTACCTAAAAGGCAAACAGACCGGGATTGACCTGGCGAAGGTCTTAAAGGAAAAGAACATTGGGTTTGTTTACCTTTCGGCAAATTCCAATAAGGATATTTTTACAGCAGCCACACGGACCGAACCATATGGGTTTTTGGTGAAGCCTTTCCGCGAAAGAGACGTATTGGCGGCACTGGGTATAGCCCATTATTTACAGGAGCAAAAGCTGGCCATACTGCATCAGGAAACCAAGGTAGGCAGGAGCAAAGAGCTGACACATTTTGATGGTATCATTGGCAAAAGCCCGGGACTGATGAAAGTCTTAGAACACATCCGCATTGTCTCCCCAACCGAAACTTCTGTTTTGATTACCGGGGAAAGTGGGACGGGTAAAGAACGAATTGTAGAATGTATTCATGAGCATTCTCCAAGAAGGTCCAAACCGTTGATTAAGGTGAATTGTGCTGCCCTTCCCGCAACATTGATCGAGTCTGAGCTCTTTGGTTTTGAAAAAGGGGCATTTTCCGGGGCTATGGACCGGCGGATCGGCAAGTTTGAACAGGCGCAGGGCGGCACAATATTTCTGGACGAGATAGGGGAACTGGCCCTTGACCTGCAGAGTAAACTTTTGAGGGTGTTACAGGAAAAAGAGATCGAGCGCATAGGCGGTACGGGCACCATTAAGATTGATGTCAGGTTTGTTGCCGCTACCAACCGCAATCTTGAAAAAGAAGTGGCTGAAGGCAGGTTCAGAATGGATCTATTTTATCGATTGAATGTCTTTCCTATTGAATTGCCGCCACTGCGAGAACGTAAGGAAGATATCCTTTTGCTTGCAGAACACTTCAGGAACTATTATTCGAAGCGTAATAATAGACCGGTAACTTCTATTTCAGAACGTGCAACCGAATCACTGATGCGATATTCCTGGCCTGGCAATATCAGAGAATTAGAGCACATGATTGAAAGGTGTGTTTTGCTTTGCAAAGGGGAGACTATACAAGACGTTTATTTGCAGGATCATCAGGTTGCGGTAAGCAGCAGCCGAGAAAAGCCGAAATCGTTCAAGACTATTAAAGAGGTGGAGATCGAACATATCATTGCGACCTTAAGGGCTTGCAATGGCAAAATATCCGGACCCGGAGGAGCTGCGGAAATATTGGATCTGCCGTATTCGACCTTAACCTCGCGTATTAAAAAGTATGGCATAAAAAAGGAATTGTTGTTTAATCCTGACCTGCCAGAGTGAACGTGTAGTTTTTAAAATGATATCAAGATGCCTGAAATATATTTGACACATATTGATACTGCTTGCGTCCTGCTGGAGATCGATGGATTTAGAATACTTACCGATCCTACGCTGGATGCGGCGGGGGGATGTTATTACCACGGTTTTGGGGCTATCTCGCGAAAAACTAATTCTGCACCTCCCATTGGGTTGCTACCCGAGGATATTGACTTGGTTTTACTGACCCATCATCAGCACATGGACAATTTTGATGTGGTGGGAAGGGAATTCACTTCAAATTGTAGGCTGGTGATTTCTACAACCAGTGCTGCTAAAGCAATTCCTAAGGTTAAAGGGTTGGAAAACTGGGAGAGCTTGGAGGTGAGGACGCAGAAATTAAATGGCTTAAAAATTACAGCAACACCTGCCCAGCACAGGCCATGGTGGATTCCTGAATGGGTTTCCGGCAAAGTGATTGGCTTTATTATTGAATTTGAAGGACAGCAAGACGGAGTAATTTACATATCTGGCGATACCGTGTATTTTAAAGGCATTGAAGAAGTCGGCAGAAGGTACCGCGTGGATATTGGTATTTTTCACGTAGGGTCAGTTCAATTCCGGTACCTGACTGGTTTTGGTAAATACACGATGGACGGTTCAGATTTACTGAAGGTCATTCGAGTTCTTGTACCCAGACTCGCCATCCCTGTACATTTTGATGGCTGGAGCCATTTCCAGGAACGCGAACCGCACCTGCGAAAAGTGCTCAGTTTAAATCCTGCAATAAACAAGTTGATCACTTTTCTAAAAAATGGCGAACGCACGAAAATCAAATAATTAATTGATGATATTTCGCCAGTTTAATATTGGTTTAATTTATTTAACTGATTGTTTTACAGGGACGTTATAAATTGGTATTGATTTTGGTTTAGGAATGTATAAGACCTCTAAACCCAAATCAGCATGGAAAATTCTCGCCATTTACAAGCGGTGAGGCTTCGCCCGCATAAGCTTGGTTCCAACCCGGCATCTTGTGAAACGGCGGAGCTGGAAAACTCGAGTATTGCAAGGCAGAAACCTGTCAGGGCATACAAACGCATATCTGTGAATTCGGCGTTAACCCGGCAACTGATCGCCCTTCATTTCCGTGGTTATGTGCTGGATTTTATTTTTGCTGAACATAGGTTCTTTTTGTGTCTGCAGAATAATTTGCTTTATGATATCGGGCAGGTACGTGTAAAATTGGTCAGTCAGATCTTCGACAGCTTAAACAAGTGCTACAAATACCTGCATACTATTGAAAGTGAGAATGGAGATCGTGGGATATTTCTTTCTGATACCCCGTATGTTGAGACTTGAATGATGCCTTTGGAGTTGGAAGATCTCAAAACTGAAAACTGATGTTAGTTGTAAACCTGCTGTGAGTAAGGCGGCAACACCAGCAAGGAAAAATGTCAAATAGGTTGCCTGATCAATTTCCATAAATGACCTATTTATACTAGGCGCATACCGGGCAGGCGACGCCTAATAAGAGTGATATCCTGCCAATTAGCGATTAATCGGCATATGCCTTTATTTCAAATTATTTCAGTTAATTGATTTGTTTAAGTAACTGGTATTTAATTGGTTCTGGAATTGGCCTGTCTATTGACCTTTCTTAGGTAAATAAGCAATATGAAAATTACATATTACGGCCATTCCTGTTTTGCTATCACAATAGGTGGCGCTGAAATTCTCTTTGATCCGTTCATTTCAGGAAATGAAATGGCCCGGCACATTGATCTGGATAAAATTAAAGCAGACTACATTTTCATTTCCCATGCCCATTTTGATCATATTTTGGATGCTGTTAAATTGGCTGGTAATACCAAGGCCACGGTGATCGGCAACTGGGAAATCAAAGACTGGCTGGTCAAACAGGGGGTAGAGCATACCCATCCAATGAATCCGGGTGGACAATGGCAGTTTCCCTTTGGCATGGTTAAATGCGTAACGGCGCAACATTCCAGTAGTTTTCCGGACGGTAGTTATGGCGGGAGCGCCTGCGGATTTATATTTCGCACCGATGAAGGCAGCTTCTATTACAGCGGGGACACGGCGTTGACCCTGGATATGCAGCTAATCGGTAAATGGGCGCATCCTGATCTGGCCATTCTACCCATTGGAGACGCGCTGACTATGGGAGCGGATGATGCCATTGAGGCCTGCAACATGCTGGGGATTCGCAACGTGTTGGGCGTTCATTATGATACTTTCGGGTATATTAAGATTGACCGGGAAGAGGTCACTCAAAAGTTCAGTGATAAGGGAATCAATTTGTTGCTGCCGGCCATCGGAGAATCTATCGATTTTAAACCTTGAGGTAATGATAAAGAAATCGGAATTATTTTGATTCCGATTTCTTTGCAACGGGAAAGTTTAAAATATCAGCTTTTCCATGCCATAGCCCTGGTAGGAATTGACAACATGCATAGACAGGCCGAGCGCCTCCGCAACACCTGCGCCATAGCAAGGATCGGCCTGGAAACAGTTGCGGATGTGCCTGATTTTAATAAATTCCTGTGCATCACCCATTGCTGCAGCTGTGTTTATGAATAGCAGATTTTTCTGGCTTTGGGACATCAGCCGGAAGAGTTTGCCGGGTTGACTGAAATAATCATCATCTTCCCTGTGGTCCCAATGCTCGCCCTCACCGGTCACTTTTAAAGCGGGCCCGGCGAAATCCGGCTGCTGCTGCCACTGCCCGAAACTATTAGGCTCGTAAGCTGTACTCCCGCCATAATTACCGTCAGTTCTCATGGCACCGTCACGGTGATACGAGTGATAGGGACATTTAGGCGAATTGACTGGGATTTGGTGGTGGTTTACGCCCAGGCGGTATCGCTGCGCATCGCCATAGGAAAAAAGTCGTCCTTGCAGCATCTTGTCGGGCGAGAAGCCAATACCTGGCACAATCTGGGCAGGATTAAAGGCAGCCTGTTCTACTTCTGCAAAGTAATTTTCGGGGTTTCGGTTCAAACAAAGCTCACCTACCTGAATGAGCGGAAAATCGGAGTGGGGCCACACCTTAGTCAGGTCAAATGGATTGAGGTGATAGCTATATGCTGCCTGCTCTTCCATGATTTGCACGAACATGATCCACTTTGGATAGTCTCCCTTTTCAATGCTTTCGTATAAATCACGCTGGTGGCTCTCACGGTCATATCCTATTAGTAAAGCTGCTTCATGATTGCTCAGGTTTTGAATGCCCTGGGCGGTCTTGAAGTGGAATTTGACCCAGTAACGGGTTTGATAAGGACTGATAAAGCTGTAAGTATGACTGCCAAACCCATCCATATGGCGGTAGGTTTTTGGTATACCCCGCTCACTCATCACAATGGTCACCTGGTGCAGGGCTTCAGGCAGAGAAGTCCAGAAATCCCAGTTATTGTCTGCGCTGCGCATATTAGTCCTTGGATCCCGTTTTACTGCATGGTTGAGATCTGGAAACTTCATCGGATCACGTAAAAAGAACACCGGGGTATTGTTGCCCACCAAGTCCCAAACCCCTTGTTCTGTATAAAATTTAATGGCAAATCCGCGGATGTCCCGCTCGGCATCTGCTGCGCCGCGTTCTCCGGCAACGGTCGAAAACCGGACGAATACCGGTGTTTCCTTGCCTGACTCAAACAGCTTGGCTTTGGAATAGGCACTGATATTGTGAGTGGTTTTGAAAACGCCGTAAGCGCCTGATCCTTTGGCGTGCATTCTTCTTTCAGCGATGACCTCGCGATCAAAGTGGGCCATTTTTTCTAAAAACCAGGCATCCTGTAATAGTGCAGGTCCGCGCCTTCCGGCAGTCATCAGGTTTTGATTGTCTGAAACAGGTGCCCCGGTTCGGGTAGTTAGTTTTTTGTGTTCCATATCCTGCCGGTTTATGATCCTAAGTATTTTTTTAATTCTGAGGCTGCCTGAAGAAATAATGATCGGGTCTGGGGAATGTTAGACAGCCCGTTCAGCAGTCCGAAATCATGGATTACGTCATTGTACCTGACGGTGGTGACAGTTACACCAGCTTCACTGAGTTTGGTGCCGTAGGCTTCTCCTTCATCACGGAGAATGTCATTTTCGGCAGTTTGAATGAGTGTTGGTGGCAGGCCCGCCAATTGTTCAACTGATGCCTGCAATGGAGAGGCATAAATTTCTTTGCGGCGATCTGCAGGAATGTATTGGTCCCACATCCATTGCATAAGTGAGCTGGTCAGAAACCGCTGTTTACCATATTTTTGCCAGGATTCAGTAGTGAAATCTGCGTTAGTGACAGGCCATAATAAAACCTGAATTTTGTAAAGTTCGACACCGTTTTCTTTGGCCATTAGCGCTGAGGCGGTAGCGAGGTTGCCGCCTGCGCTGTTGCCCACAATCCCAAGCTTATTGCCATCTACATTGATTTCCGCGCCATTTTCCTTAATCCATTTTGCTGCTGCATAAACTTCGTGAACGGGCGTAGGATACTGCGCCTCTGGTGCCCTTGAATAGTTGATGAAAATTCCGGTATAACCACTCAGAAAGCTCAGATCGCGAACCATTCTTTTGTGTGTAGGGTAATCTCCCAACACCCAGCCTCCTCCGTGTATAAACAGGAATGCCGGAAGCGAGCCTGAAAGTCCATTAGGACGGACAATATTTAAGGTGATGATATGGCCATCCACCTGGATGGTTTTTTCGGATTCATCTATTCCTGAAAGATCCACATCAGCGGAAGATTGTGCCCCGACCAGAACATTTCTAGCTTCTGCTATGGGGAGCGATTCCAGGGGGGATCCGCCGCTATTTAGGGGCTCTAAAAAGGTTTTTACAGCCGGGGAAAGATGCGGGTCAGCTGCGTAATCGATTTGAGCAGCATTGAAGGGTTTTGTATTTTGGTCCATGTTTTAGTGATTAATTTGTTCTAGGTGCCAGGTACTAGAAACAATACCTTCTGGCTTTGTTGTTGATTTTGACTTGGTGATATTTCACCCAGCGGAGCCCGAATTATCAAGGCACCGGGGACTATCGGGACAGAGATAGTTGAGTTAACGATTGTCGGTAAACAGCCGCATATTGCTAGCGCAATAAGCGGGAAGTTCATGCTGAACACCATGACCGGTGTTGGGTATAATGAGCAGTTGCGCGGTTTTCCATTTTTTTATCAGCGGATACCAATTTTCAACCGGGCAGCTTGGATCGTGGTCTCCAGAAATAATTAAAATCGGGATAGGGGTGGTAGCAAGTTTTTCTCTTGATCCGTGGATATCGGCCTGGTAGTCACCGATTCCTTTAAAGTAATGTTGAAATGCATCCGGAGTTACCTTCTTGCTTCTATCTTTTTTTCTGCCTGCGATCCGTTCGTGAGAGGCTTTGGCAGCAGCAACGCTGGCAGGAGAATTGGGCTCAAAAAAGAGTATCTCTTCAT
>DATFQH010000478.1:0-4518 GCA_035264385.1 Pedobacter sp. | reverse complement strand
AGGGTGATGTGAGAAGTGCGATTACCATAAACAATACCCTGCTTATTGGTATCAACCAACAGCAGTTAAGGGCATTCAGATTCAATCAAAAATAAAGCCTAACAATCGTTAATATGAGATATTTATTATTTTGTTGTGCGTTGCTACTATCCCTCTCTGGTTGTAATAAACAGTTGCCTCCTCCGGAACTGAACAACAAAGATATTGCCAAGGTTTTAGCTCAAATGACCGGGTTCACGATCCATGACGTGACAAATCCGCCTTTAGCAGCAAGGTTTTTTTCGTATGCCTGCCTTTCCGGATATGAGGTGGTAGCTCTTAATGATACTAATTACGTGTCAATGGAAGGTGTACTCAATGACTTTCCAAAGATCACTAAGCCTCTTGATTCGGGGGCATACTCTTATCAGCTTAGTGCCATTCTGGCTATGACAGGTACAGCAAAAAAAATGCAGCCATCTGGGAGCCATTTTAAGCAATTTGAAGAAAGCTTTTTGGATTCCTGCCGTAAGCTGGGCTTTTCTGATGAAATTATTCACAATTCAAAATCGTATGCACAGCAGATCAGCAAACAGATACTGATTTACGCCAAGGCCGACCGCTACAACAGGATCAGCAACTATCCCCGCTACACCCCGCTGGAAAAGGAGGGAAGCTGGTATCCGACTCCTCCTGCCTTCTTTGCACCTGTAGAACCTTATTTTAATACGGTTCGTCCATTTGTGTTAGACACTTGTTCTCAGTTCAAACCTCTACCTCCTGTACCTTATTCAAAAGACAAAAACTCTGAGTTCTTTAAGATGCTCACTGCCAATTATAAAACTGGAGGCCCTGACCTTAGTGATGCGCATCGGGAGATCGCTGCATTTTGGGATTGTAATCCTTTTGCTTTAAAGAACGAAGGCCATCTGCTGGTTGGGATGAAGAAAATTTCACCAGGTGCACATTGGCTGGGTATAGCTGGCATTGCATGTCAGCAATCAAAACTGAGCTTTCAGAAATCTCTGGAGATTTATAGTATGGTTTCAGTTGGCCTGATGGATAGTTTTCTCGGCTGCTGGGATGAAAAGTTCAGAAGTAACCGCATACGACCTGAAACTGCCATAAGAAATTTGATAGATCCAAAGTGGCGACCGCTGCTGCAAACACCACCATTTCCTGAATACTTGAGCGGACATTCCGCTATATCCTCAACTTCTGCGACAATTCTTACCTACTATTTTGGCGAAAATTACAAGTACACAGATGATGTAGAAGAAAAATATGGCTTAAAGGCACGTAGTTTTAGTTCATTTCATGCAGCCGCCAAAGAAGCCGCAATTAGTCGTTTTTATGGCGGAATCCATTTCATGGATGCAATAGATAACGGCCTGATTATGGGCAATGGTATCGGTGAACACCTGCTTAATATATTAAAAACCAAACAAAATAAACATTCCATTAAACCACAAACATTAGACTAATGAAAAAAATTCTACTCACGCTCTCTATCATTTTAGCTACTTGCAAAGTTTACTCACAAGGCTGCGTAGCCATACGCAGTACAGGAGGTATCTGTTCTATGACCGAGCATCCGGACAGCACAATGACCAACGAAGGAAGCTGGATATTTAATGCCAATACCCGGTATTTTATGTCCAACAAACATTTCAAGGGAGATGTATACCAAAAGGAACGTATTAAAGTAGGTAATGAGGTGATCAATCACCAGTTTGCTGTAGATCTGTCTCTGATCCGTGTGTTTAACAACAGATGGTCTATGATGATAGATGTACCAATCATTTCTAACGTAAGGTCTTCGAAATATGAGCACGGCGGAAATGCCAATCCAAGGAAAAACATGCATTCATTTGGACTTGGAGATATTCGTGTGGCTGCCTATAGATGGCTGTTCAATCCGGTTACAAATCCTAGGGCCAACGTTCAGTTAGGTCTGGGAATTAAATTTGCTACCGGAGATTATGATTATATGGACTACTGGCAGAATCAGGGTGTTAACAAAACTAAAGAATTACGTACTGTAGACCAGTCTATCCAACTGGGTGACGGAGGGACAGGGCTAACATTTGAGGTTAATTCCTTCCTTAATGTCCATGATAATCTTGGTCTTTATGCCAATGCCTTTTATCTTGCTAACCCACGTCAGAACAACGGTGTAAGGACGTATCGTGAAATCGTAAGTGCCTCACTCGCTAATGAAGCTATTAGTAGTGTACCTGATCAGTTTATGGCGAGACTCGGTGCTAACTATGCACTGAATAAGCTGATTATTTCAGGTGGTGCAAGAGTTGAGGGTATTCCTATTCATGACGTAATCGGTGGTAGTGGTGATTTTCGCAGACCGGGGTATGTGATCTCGGCAGAACCCAGCCTTACTTACCAGCTTGGAAAAGTAAATTTGTATACATCAGTGCCGGTAGCAGTTTATCGGAAAAGAACACAAAGCGTTACCGACAGGGCCAGATCTACTGATGTTTCCTTTGTAAATGGAGATGCAGCCTTTGCGGACTATTCTATTAACCTTGGAATCTCGATCAGATTATAAAACCATATTCAAAAGCCTACCAATCTAAATAATGCATATCATTCAGGCGGACTCTAAAAGGTTCGCCTGTTTTTATTTTATACGTCGCGGATTCGAAGATCCACTATCTCACTAATATTTGCTCAACCTGACGTTCCAGTTTCAGAATCTGCGTTTGCGCCTGCCGGTTTTCGAGATAAAAGTAAATGGCAAATGCCAGAAAAATCTTTCCGAGTATGAAAACTGCTGCAAACACAAGGCGCCATGCCTTATGAATGCGCATATGAGTGCTGCTGCCTTCTACCTCAATAAATTGATTGGTATTGTTTTGTTTGTAATCCTGGCTGTTTTGTTCTTTCTCTCTGAAGATATCAGGAACTTCTTTCAGTTCAGGGCTCAATATCAATCCATGCAGGTTTTGCTCTATCTTTTCGAAAGTTCCCGGAGGAGGTGTAACGGACATATGCTGCGCGATATGCTCGAGATCCTGCTCCAATTCCGTAAGCGCATTTTGGATTTCGGGATACCGGTCTTTTAGTTGGAGCAATTCCTGAGCTTCGGTTTCTGTTGTTGATCCGAGCACATAGGCTTCAAGTATTCCGCTTTCTATATATTCCTTAATTTTCACGATTTTCTTTCATTGCGGCAAAAGCTTCTTTAAGCGTCTTTCTGACGGTATCTTCTGTCTGGTTTAGTTTGGTGGCTATTACGGTTAAAGATTTACCATAGTAATATACACTTTTAAATACGAATTGCTGATCTGCATTCATTCTGATTAATTTGTCGACTGGATTTATTCCAGGATCTGGCCCGTTGGCTTTATCATTTGATGATAAAATATGCATAGCGAAAACACGAACCTGGTTCCAGGTGTAAAATCTCAGTGAAATATTTTGTGTTCGTGCTTTAGCCAGCTCACAAAATATTTTAACAAGGTATTCTTCTGAAAGTTTCTGGTCTTTAATGACTTCAATGATATAACCCAGCAGCTTAGCAGAATATTTTGCGTAGATCGATTGAATGTCAGAATTCTCGCTGGTTAATAATAAGTTTTGGTTTATTTCCGTCATTCTTGCTTATAATGATAGATGCTAAAATAGTAACAAATATGCCATAGCCAAAAAAAAAATGGCGAAGAACGCAATGCGTAACTACGCAGCCCCTAAAAAGTGCGGGAGATGATTTAGGCAATCGATTTCATAATTCTTTCTTTGGTTGTTATTTTTTTTGTAATTTCATTTACTAAACACCAAATGTAAACAAGAGAATATCGGAATAAGTTGAATTGTCTCCACTGATAGAAAACTTTTGCCGTATTTCTCAGGGAAGATGAATATGAAATTAATTCCTTTTAAGGCTAAACTGGTTTTGTTATGCGGATTGCTGCTGGCAGGATTAGGCTGCAATGTTTCTAAAAAGAACCAGGGCAAGACCGGACTGAGCAGTCTGCCATCAGTGTCATACCCTGGCCCGGAAAAATTTGCTGATCATATTCGAACCACAGAGTTTCAGACACCGGCACAAGAGCAGGCAGGTTTTAAATTGCCTGAAGGTTTTGAAATCACATTGTATGCATCGGAACCGGATATAGG
This sequence comes from Pedobacter sp., assembly GCA_035264385.1. Classification (GTDB taxonomy): domain Bacteria; phylum Bacteroidota; class Bacteroidia; order Sphingobacteriales; family Sphingobacteriaceae; genus Pedobacter. The sequence goes on along the minus strand of DATFQH010000478.1, from coordinate 402 downwards.
TAAGCCAATTAATATGGATTTTGACGAACAGGGCAGGCTCTGGGTAACTCAATCCTCAGAATATCCAATGGCGGCTCCCTCATTGAAGGGACATGACAAGATTACCATTTTGGAAGATACAGATGGTGATGGAAAAGCAGATAAGTTTACGCCCTTCGCTACTGATCTTAATATTCCAATAGGGATTATTCCGGTTCAAAAGGGGGCGATTGCTTTCAGTATTCCGAATGTGTATAAGTTTAACGATACAGACGGGGATGGCATTTCTGAGAGCAAGAAAATATTGCTGGGTCAGTTTGGTTATCAGGACACACATGGTATGGTCAATAATTTTGCCCGTGGTTTTGATGGCTGGATTTATGCCTGTCATGGCTTTACAAATACTTCTACCATTGCCGGTAC
>DATFQH010000477.1:0-8017 GCA_035264385.1 Pedobacter sp. | reverse complement strand
ATACAACGTTTCCGCTTCAGGACGTAACTGTAAAGAATCTGAACAATAATCAGTCTGTTAAGACCAGGGCTGCGGGGCAATTTAGTTTGCCTGCGAAGTTGGGTGATCTGCTTGTATTTTCTTTTACGGGCTACCATATGGATACACTTTTTCTAATAGATCTTTCACCTAAAACCATTTATCTGCCTGTTAATGCCACGGAATTGAAGGAGGTGCTGATTCAGGGCGCAAAAATAAATCCTTCGGTATTTGGGCCGGATCCGACAGCAGAGGAGTTTAAGCGGGTCAAAACGGATGGCTTGAGGGGTAAAGGAAATAATGATCGTGCGGGGGGGCTCAAGCTCAATCTTGGCTATGGCAAATACAGAAGGGAAGAGGAAAAGATCAGGGCGCTCGAGGAACGCGATAAGTATGAAACGGAGATCAACCAGGTTTTTACGGAAGCGTATGTAACCGATCTGGTTAAATTAAAGGGTCAGGATCTGAAGGATTTCATGTCGCTGTACAGGCCGGGTTCGGCCCTTGTGAGCGGGCAGCGACCGTTCAATTATGATTATTATACGGTTCAGTCTTATCATAGATGGCTGAAGCTTCCTGAATGGCAGCGTAAACTGCCGCCCATCCCTAAGCTGAAGAAGGATTAAAATTTATATATTTATCCTCACAAATCCAATTGAGTATGTTTAAAAAATCGGTAATGCTTTTGGCATTGCTGGCCATGGTATTTTCTAGTGCCGATGCGCAGCAGCCAGTTTCTCCAGGTAATTATGATCCTCACGCAGCTTTTAGCCCACTGTTTTATACACAGAATGGCAATGAATTCCGTTCTGCAAGCGGTTATCCCGGGCCTAAATACTGGCAGAACCGTGTAGATTATAATATTATTGCCAATCTTGATGAAGTGAATAATAAGGTGACGGGGAGTGTGACCATTACTTATAAAAATAACAGTCCGGATAAGTTGTCTTATTTGTGGCTGCAATTGGACCAAAATCTGTTTGCTCCTGAATCGAGAGGGAATGCGCTGATTCCTGCAGGCAGCAGGTATGGCGCCCGAGGTGAAAAGCTGGATGGCGGATACAATATTGAAGGGCTTTCTGTTTCCCAAAAACAGAAGCCTGCGAAATTCAGTTCTTTAACAGAGGATACCAGGATGCAGATCCGGCTTGAACAGCCCATGGAGCCAGGAGGTGATGTGGTGACGATCAGGATGAATTTTTCTTTTATTGTGCCTGTTAACGGGTCTGACCGCATGGGACATCTGACAACTAAGAATGGTGAGATTTTTTCAATTGCACAGTGGTTTCCAAGGATGAGTGTTTATGATGATGTGTTGGGCTGGAATACTTTGCCGTACTGGGGAGCAGGGGAATTCTATTGTGAATATGGGGATATTGATTTTGCGGTGACCGCACCGGCAAGCCATATAGTAATGGGATCCGGAGAGTTGTTAAATCCTCAGGAAGTATTCACTCCTGTTCAGTTGCAGCGCTGGAACGCGGCGAAGAACAGTGATAAAAAGGTGACGATCAGATCGGAGCAGGAACTTAATGATCTGGAATCGCGCCCTGCAAAGGACAAATTGACCTGGAAATTTAAGATTAAAAATACAAGGGACGCCGCCTGGGCTTCATCGAAGGCATTTGTTCTGGATGCTGCGCGGATCAATCTGCCGAGCGGTAAAAAATCTTTGGCTGTTGCTGCTCATCCGGTGGAGAGCAATGGTAATGACGGATACGGCAGGGCAGTAGAATACATCAAGACCACTATTGAGCATTATTCTTCAAAATGGTTTGAGTATCCGTATCCGATGGCTGTAAATGTGGCAAGCAATGTGGGTGGTATGGAATATCCCGGAATTGTTTTCTGCGGCTGGCAGGCGAAGGGTTCAAGTGCCTGGGGCGTGATAGATCATGAATTTGGTCATACCTGGTTTCCAATGATCGTTGGCAGCAATGAGCGGAAATATGGATGGATGGATGAGGGTTTCAATACATTTATTAACGCAATTTCTGCTGAGGTATTTAATAACGGAGAATACAATCAGGGTAAAAATGACATGCACCGGATTGCGGCGACCCTTGCAAGGCCCGAGATGGAATATATTATGCTTAGCCCTGATGCGATGAGGGAAAGAAATATTGGTAATAACCTGTACAGTAAGCCGGGCTGGGGTCTGGAGATATTGAGAAATGAGATATTGGGCGCGGACCGTTTCGATTATGCGTTTAGAAATTACATTTCCGAATGGGCGTTTAAGCATCCTACGCCATACGATTTTTTCAGGGCTATGGAAAATGGTGCCGGTGAAGATCTTTCCTGGTTTTGGAGGGGATGGTTTTTGAACAACTGGAAAATGGATCAGTCGGTGGCGGAAGTGAAAGAGGTGAAACAGGGTGGTGCAATAGCCGGGTATAATATTTTAATTGCAAATCTGGAACAAATGCCTATGCCGGTTATTCTTGAGGTGAAGACCAAAAGCGGCAAAACGGATATGATCAGGATCCCGGTTGATATCTGGATGCGGAACACAACCTGGACGGTGCGGTATCCAACGACTGAAGAGGTAGTTTCAGTGACGTTAGATCCCGCTCATGTGCTGCCCGATATCAATGAGGCGAATAATGGCTGGAAGAAGAATTAAATTCATTTAAAAAAGCTCTGTTTCAGCTTTTCGGCATCCAGGACAGGGTTGGGTTCATCCAGGCGGATGAGCCATCCTTTTTGCCGGAGCATGCCGATTTCTTCCTTGGATACGGACAGTTCTCTGCCTTTTATGTTTTTGTGAAAAACAATCGGGCTTTGAGGTTCTGCGTTTTCAGCGGAGTTGAAAAGAATCTCTATTCTGAATTTAGGCCAGATCTGTATGTCGGCGAGTTGTGCCGAATGGATTTTTTTAGGGGTGTGCGGGGCTATAATGCCGGCAAATTCACCTTTGAAGGTATTTGTCTTTTCTGTTGTAAAGCTGGTAAGCAATTGATAAGAGGTTTCATTGATGAGGTGAAAATGCACTACAGAGTTGCTATGTTGATCGGCAACTATAGCTAAATATATACCTTCGTTTATAAATGGTGCATCTGGCGTGCTCCGGCCGGGTTTACTGAGGGTACTGATTTCATCGGGAGCAACATCGCCATGCACCAAAGTCACTTTGGATGCGAGTACGGGAATTTCAAAATCATTGGCATCAGTAACGCCAATGGTATCTTTGTCAATGATCCGGGTGATATATCCTTCTAAGTTTTCGTCTACAAAGCGTACAAAGTCTCCTAATTTATAATTCATCTGATTATAGTTTTTAACACGGGTCAAATTTAACTATTTTTGTGGCATGGCAGCAGAAGCGCAAAAAAACAACCCTTTGCATGGCAAAACACTTGAATTCATTCTTAAGCAGCTGGTATGGCACTATGGATGGGAGGAAATGGGTATGCTGGTAAAGATCGACTGCTTTAACAATAATCCAACTATGAATTCGAGCCTGAAGTTTCTGCGCAAAACCGACTGGGCACGTAAAAAGGTCGAGAAGCTGTATTTGAATACTTTCCATTAAGGGTGTATTTATTTTGTGTTAACCCCTTGATTTATAAAATGTATTGTCTTACCTTTGCAGTCCCTTATTGAGGGGTAAAGTTTTTAAACATAAATAGAAAAACAAAAAAGAAACAATGCCAACCATTCAACAATTAGTTAGAAAAGGTAGAGTAGCACTGGAGTTCAAGAGTAAGTCTCCGGCGTTGGACAGCTGTCCACAGCGAAGAGGTGTATGTACGCGTGTATATACTACTACCCCTAAAAAACCAAACTCAGCAATGCGTAAAGTAGCGCGTGTACGTTTAACCAATGGTAAAGAGGTTAACGCCTACATTCCCGGAGAAGGTCACAACTTACAGGAACACTCTATCGTATTGATCCGTGGTGGTCGTGTTAAAGATTTACCAGGTGTACGTTATCACATCATCCGTGGAGCATTAGATACTTCAGGTGTTGCTGGTCGTAACCAACGTCGTTCGAAATATGGAACAAAACGTCCTAAGCCAGGACAAGTAGCTGCGGCACCAACAAAAGGTAAAAAGAAATAATTAGGAGGAAAGAAAAATGAGAAAGTCAAAACCAAAAAAGAGAATTATCCTTCCTGATCCTAAATTTAACGATGTTCAGGTGACAAGATTTGTAAATAATATGATGTATGATGGAAAAAAATCCATCGCGTATGATATTTTTTATGACGCAGTAGAGCTGGCTGAGAAAAAAGCTGGTGAAAGTGGTTTGGAAGTATGGAAACGTGCTTTAGCAAACGTAATGCCTGCAGTAGAGGTTAAATCACGCCGTGTAGGTGGTGCTAACTTCCAGGTTCCTACAGAGGTAAGACCAGACCGTAAGGTTGCTTTAGGTATGAAATGGTTAATTTCTTACGCTCGGAAACGTGGTGAAAAAACCATGAAGGAAAAATTAGCAGGTGAAATTGTTTCAGCGGCTAAAGGTGAAGGTGCAGCAGTTAAAAAGAAAGAAGATACGCATAAAATGGCCGAGGCTAATAAAGCGTTCTCACATTTCCGTTTCTAATAATTGAAATTATATAATGTCAAGAGATTTAAGATTTACAAGAAATATCGGGATTGCAGCTCACATTGATGCGGGTAAAACCACAACAACTGAGCGTATCCTTTATTACGCTGGTGTTAGTCACAAGATTGGTGAGGTGCACGAAGGTGCAGCCACAATGGACTGGATGGCACAGGAGCAGGAACGTGGTATTACCATTACGTCTGCTGCTACAACAGTTGGCTGGAAATATAGAGGCCAGGATTACCATATCAATATCATTGATACACCGGGACACGTGGATTTTACTGTTGAAGTAAACCGTTCACTGCGTGTATTGGATGGTTTGGTGTTCTTGTTCTCTGCAGTTGATGGTGTTGAGCCTCAATCTGAAACCAACTGGCGTCTGGCTAACAACTATAATGTTGCCCGGATCGGTTTTGTTAACAAAATGGACCGTTCAGGAGCAGATTTCTTAAAGGTTGTAGGACAGGTGAAAAGCATGCTGGGCAGTAATGCCGTTCCATTGCAATTACCTATCGGAGCTGAAGATAGCTTTACAGGGGTTGTTGATTTAATCAATAACCGTGGTATCGTTTGGAATGAGCATGATAAAGGTATGACCTTTACTGAAGTGCCTATTCCTGAGGATATGCTGGATGAAGTTGCTGAGTGGAGAGAGAAGTTACTGGAATCTGTAGCTGAGTATGATGAGTCTTTGATGGAAAAATTCTTCGAAGCCCCTGAAACTATTACTGAACGGGAAGTTCTTGATGCGTTGCGTCAGGCAGTACTTGATGCTAAGATCGTACCTATGGTTTGTGGATCATCTTTTAAAAACAAAGGTGTTCAGACCATGCTTGATTACGTGATGGAATTATTGCCTTCACCAATGGATCAGGAAGGTGTTATCGGTACTAATCCTAATACAGGAGAAGAAGTATTGCGTAAACCTGATGAGAAAGAACCTTTTGCGGCTTTAGCTTTTAAAATTGCAACGGATCCTTTTGTAGGTCGTCTTTGCTTTATCCGTGTGTATTCAGGTAATCTGGAAGCAGGTTCTTATGTTTACAATGCACGTTCTGAAAATAAAGAGCGTATTTCACGTATCTTCCAGATGCATGCTAACAAGCAAAACCCGATCCCTAATGTGGGTGCTGGTGATATCGCTGCGGTAGTTGGTTTTAAAGATATCAAAACAGGTGATACGCTTTGTGATGAGAAAAATCCGATCATTCTTGAGTCGATGAACTTCCCTGAGCCGGTTATCGGTTTGGCGATTGAGCCTAAGACTCAGGCTGATGTTGATAAGTTGGGTATGGCTTTAGGTAAACTTGCCGAAGAGGATCCAACTTTCAGGGTTCAGACTGATGAGGAAACTGGTCAGACTGTAATTTCCGGTATGGGTGAGCTTCACCTGGATATCCTGATCGACCGTTTGAGACGTGAGTTTAAAGTGGAAGTAAATCAGGGTGCTCCTCAGGTTGCTTACAAAGAAGCGATTACCGGTACTACACAGCATCGTGAAACTTATAAGAAACAAACGGGTGGTCGTGGTAAATTTGCAGACATTCAGGTGATTATATCTCCAATTGATGCTGATTTCGAAAAAGGCGGATTGCAGTTTGTTAATGAGATTGTTGGTGGTTCGATTCCTCGTGAATTTATCCCTTCAGTTGAGAAAGGTTTTGCTGCAGCGATGTCTAATGGCGTGGTTGCTGGTTATCCGCTTCCTGATATGAAGGTGCGTTTGATTGATGGTTCATTCCACGCAGTCGATTCAGATGCATTGTCATTTGAGATTGCAGCGCGTTCTGCTTTCCGTGAGGCATTGCCGAAATGTAAACCTGTGCTGATGGAGCCGATCATGAAAATTGAGGTGCTTACACCAGAAGAGAACATGGGGGATGTAATGGGTGACTTAAACCGTCGTCGTGGCCAGCTGCAAGGTATGGATACACGTAACGGTTCACAGGTAATCAAAGCGCTGGTGCCACTTTCTGAGATGTTTGGTTATGTAACTCAGTTGCGTACCATTACTTCAGGTCGTGCGACTTCTACAATGGAATTTGATCACTATGATCCGGCTCCTAAGAATGTTCAGGAAGAAGTGATAGCAAAGTCAAAAGGAAAAGTTAAGTCATTAGACTAAAAATAAATCGGCCTCGCTTATTAATAGCTCTAAGCGAGGCTTTAATTAAAATAAAAACATGAGCCAAAGAATCAGAATTAAATTAAAATCTTACGATTATAATCTGGTAGATAAGTCTGCAGAAAAAATCGTAAAAACTGTTAAACCTACGGGTGCAGTGGTAAGCGGTCCTATTCCGCTGCCTACAGAAAAGAAAATTTTCACTGTTTTACGTTCACCACACGTGAACAAGAAAGCACGTGAGCAGTTTCAATTGTGTGCGTACAAACGTTTGTTGGACATTTATAGCTCTAACTCTAAAACAGTTGATGCTTTGATGAAACTTGAATTGCCTAGCGGTGTTGAAGTAGAGATCAAAGTTTAACTATACTTAACGGTAAAAAAAAGCGCCTTACAGATTTCTGTAAGGCGCTTTTTTGTTTGCCTGAAATTCCTAGGTTATCTTCCCTTGAGTTCTTCCAGCTTATTGCGTTCGTCCTGAAGTTCTCTTGCGAGCTTCTTCTCTTTTTCGTTGGCTTTTACCTTATAATTTTGGTATTCCTGATTGATCTCTTCATAGAGAGATGTCCGGTATTTTGCTTCATGGATGTTCTTTGCCGATCGCAGTATGATTATGGTGAGCGCCAGGCCCAGTGCTGTGATCAGTCCCCAGACAAAGATATTGTAATTTGCCTTGGTAAATCCGATCCCCAGGAAGTTGATTTCATTGAGCCTGGCGTTTGATGTGGCCAGGGAAGTTTGAGTGCCTGTGACCTGTTGCTTTAGCTGCGCAATTTCATTTTGGTAACTGCGGGATTCCTCTCTTGAAATGATGAGTCGCTTGCGGGTAGTTGCAAGGGTGTCCCTGACATTCTTCCAGAAGATGGAGAGCCGGTCTGGATTTACAACTTTGTAGCCGTCGAGGCTTCTGGATTTGCTTAGTAAGAGCTGGTATTGCCCGGTTAAGGTAGGGTCGGTCTTTACACTGTCTTTAACCAGTTGTGCATTTGCAGCAAAGCAAATCATTAGTAATAATGTAAATGTTGATAGAATTTTTTTCATATATAGGGCTAAGTTCTTGTCTAATTTAACATTCATATTTTAATTTTATTGTGTTTTAGCGCCAGATAGTATATTTGCGTGGAATGTCGGTACTGCTATTTACGGTGATTGTCCTTGCGGGAGCTTTTCTTGCTGGCTTGGTTGGGTCTTTGACCGGATTGGGCGGTGGGGTGATTATTATTCCGCTGCTCACACTTGTCCTTGGAGTAGACATTCATTATGCCATAGGTGCTTCTATTATTTCTGTAATCGCTACTTCTTCCGGTTCTGCTGCTGCAT
>DATFQH010000476.1:0-6313 GCA_035264385.1 Pedobacter sp. | reverse complement strand
TGAGTAGCAGTGGCATCAAGATTATTCAGTTTAACTGAGATCTTTTGAACCGCCTGATCAAACCGACTCTTTTCGATTGGTTTCAATAAATAATCTACTGCATTTACTTCAAAAGCCTTAATTGCATATTCGTCGAACGCTGTAGTAAATATCACTGCAGGGGGCTTTTCTACCAGCTCTAGCATTTCAAATCCATTGATCTTTGGCATCTGTATATCTAGAAAGATAAAATCTGGCTGGTGCTGCGTTATTGACTTAATACCTTCAAAACCGTCACTGCATTCCGCCACTATTTCTATCTCAGGAAATTCACGCAAATAATGTTTTACAATATCCCTTGCCAGAGATTCATCATCAATCAATATCGTTCTTATCATTTCCTTGGGGTATTTTAAGCGTGGTTCTAAATATATTCTCCTCAATGGAACCCGCCTGAAGCAAGCTCTCATCCGCAAATAACAAATATAATCTTCTTTTTATCGCAGACAATCCAAAACCCGTACCTCCGGCAGCCTTCATCTCCGGATCAAAAGGATTCTGAACACAAATCTTCAGCACACTGTTCTCCACGGTTACCCGCATAGTGATTGTGATAGCCGCAGAAGTATTATATAATCCGAATTTAATCGCATTCTCTACAATAGGCTGCAGCAAAGTTCCCGGGAGACTCAGTTTCATACTGTCTTCTGCGATCTGAATATCCAGATTTAATCTATGACTAAACCTAACCTTTTCTATATCTAAATAAAGCTGGATGTATTCCATTTCTTCTTCCACACTTACCCATACGTCATCATCTCTTTTTAGCGTACCCCGAAGAAAAGCAGCTAGTTTTGTAATCATTGTCCCAGCCTCTTTAGGGTTCACTATAGTAAGGGCGTATACAGAATTAAGACTATTGAACAAAAAGTGAGGCTGCAGCTGATGCCTTAGTTTGTTAAGCTCAGCTTCCTTAGACAAATTTTGAGCGGCAAGCAATCTGTCTTGTGTCGCAGACTGCTCTTCCAGCCTGTACCATAATATGTTAGCAAGAGCACACCAGCCAAGAAAAACAAACAAAATAATAAATCTTATTAGTAGTGAAAGGCTTAGAAAACTCATATAAGTCTTATCAACTGCAAAAAATAAATGTAATACAAACTTACTGATGAAAGTAATGATTAGTGCTAGCATTACTGTAAGTACTAACACAAACAAAACGGTCTCATTCTTTGGCTGATAATAACCGAGCAAATTACTCAAACAAATGCAGGCGGCAGCAAGAAGCCCACTGGTTACTACACTATCTGCAACTGATACGAGAATACTGAAATTGAGCGAATAATAAAATAAAAGAATAAATACGACACACCACACCAACAGTATTACAGAAGCAATATTTTGAATTTTTGGAATTGATAAAGGCCGTGCGATCAAACTATTTATGTTAAATTAGGGTAAATTCATTCTCTATATGCTGCTTCAGAAATGCCTTCCTCTGGGCAATTGCATCTAAAAATGAAGCAACATCATTTGGTTCGTGTAATATGGAGGCCACTTCTGCTCCATCTTCTGGCATCTGAATCTCATGAATGTCTGCAACACAAATAAATTTCCAGGTCACCATTTCATTGTTGCAATTTTTGAATGGGGGCTGAAAACCGTCAGCCATATCTTCGGCTTTTTTAAGTGCATCATTTGCACTTGAAGCTATAATTAGCCTAAGCTGTTCATCAAACTGGGTATTATAATTACCATCGCCGCTAATGATTTGATAAAAATATTTTACTAGGAACCATTTCATAACATAGGATTCTAAAAATTTCTAATATCTACACCTCCAAATAATGCCACTCCTTTAATCACAAGTATCTTTCTATTATCCGGAACTAAAGGATTAACAGCTCTCTTATCATCCATCCCTCCAAAAATAGCCGTAATCTCCGATTTTACTTCCCAGCCAGGCGGGATAACAATTTTCATACCTCCAAAAATAGCAACCACATCGAGCGTAACAGTTCCTGTAAAATCAGCCTGGGTAAGGTTGATATCAGCACCACCAAATATCGCAATAACATCTCCACCCTTAAAGTTTTTTGAATACATATTCTGATGGCTACCACCAAATATATTCACTGAATCAAGTATATCATTATCTTCTTTATCAGCGAATACATACCCAGCATCCTTCGCATCCGGATTATAATCTCCAAACTTATCTTTCCACTTAGCCTTCCACATATTTTGTCGTGTTTTTTTAGGCTTAAAAATCATTAACAAACCCAGCGCAATAAATAAAATAGCAAAGTAATATTTCGAAAGGTCATAATTTGCAATATCCTCGAAAATAAAGAACACACCTATTATCACCAGGATTATCCAGATAACCCCTTGAAATCGCCTCTTGTAACCCACCAGCAATCCAATCACGATTGGTAATACGGGCCAACTAATCACCCAATCGGGAATATGTATACCCATATTTTTTAAAAGAAATACCAGCCCTACAGCTAAAATTAGCAGCCCGCTCCAAATTCTGCTGGTGTTGTTATGCTTATTACTATTATGATAACTTTTCATTTGTCTATTCTCTAAATCATCCTAAGTACACCATACCGGCTGTAGCACAATTTTGCCTTTCCCGGTATCACTGTTATAAAAAACGTAAATTCTCTATCAATCTTGGTGAATCGGCAGATCAAATGTATACAGAATAGTGACCTCGAAAAACAAAGACATTCTATATCTAAGCAAAAGACCGGCAAACGGCACTTTTTCATCGGTAAAGTCAGAAAAAAAAACACCTGACTGTTTCAATTCAATCAGGTGTTTATTTTGTAAGATGAATATATCGGGCAGGTTACTTCGATTTCAATAGATCTCTAATCTCTGCTAACAGTTCTTCCTCCTTAGATGGCGCCACCGGAGCAGATGGTTCAGCTTCCTGTTTACGTTTCATAGAATTGATGCCTTTTACCAGTACAAATACAGCCAGAGCAAGCAATAGAAAGTTAATTGCCACAGTAATGAAATTTCCATATGCAAAGATTACAGTATCAGGGACTTTTCTGGCGTCTTCGAGTGCTAAATTTGCTTCTACTGTGCCTTTTAAGACTACGTAGAGGTTGCTGAAATCAACCGAACCTATTACAGATGAAATAAGCGGCATGATCAGGTCTTTCACTACACTATCTATGATCTTACCGAATGCTCCACCGATAATTACCCCTACCGCAAGGTCCATAACGCTACCCTTAATAGCAAATTCTTTAAATTCTTTTACAAAACCCATAATTTAGAATAGTTAAGTTTATTATAAATATACATATTAAAAGATATTTCATAGAGAAATGTTTAGGAGAATATGAAAAACCCAAAACGATTACATAAGCGCCAAAAATGACCTAATTCATAAAAAATAAAATTTTATCGTCATTTCGATTACCTTCAGCTACATTATCCACAGTATCAAAGGAGGTTGCTAAAGAATATATTTCTGTCTCATCTCCTGACGACTGGATAATCCGATAACTAACTACAGACAATTCACAGAATATACTTTCGTTATTACCACATATACATTCAAAATATGTATTTTTGAAACAGGTGCATTAAATACCAGCGAGCTTCTCTATGCTAAAACAACATTTACAACAAAAACTACTTCAAAAATTATCACCTCAGCAAATTCAATTTATAAAATTGTTGCAGGTACCAACCGTTGCATTGGATACGCGAATTAAGGAGGAACTGGAAGAAAATCCTGCTCTGGAAGATCCCAGTTTGATGATAGCTGAGGAACCAAGAGGTGAATATGATGATCTGAATGAAACACAGGATGATTACGATGCCAGTTCAAAAGAAGATGTCGCCGATGAATTTAATGTTGATGATTATTTACAGGATGATAGTGTAAATGATTATAGTACATCATACAATAACAATGATGATGATGAGGAAAAAAAAGAGACCCCTATTGCGATTGAAAGTACTTTCTTTGAAAGCCTTCAAGAACAATTGGATCTTGTTCCACTGTCAGATTCGGACTTTATAATCGGAAAACAGATCATTGGAAGCCTGGATGATGATGGTTATTTACGCCGGCCAATAACATCCATGATCGATGATCTCGCATTTTCACAAAATGTTATGGTTGAAGAGGAGGATGTACTGGAAATGTTAAAAGTAATTCAGAGCTTCGATCCTCCCGGTATTGCTGCCAGAGATCTTCAGGAATGCCTTACGCTTCAACTCAGACGTAAGGATCCTAATAATCCGATTATACTCAAAGCCATTGAAATAGTCGAACATCATCTGGACGAATTTACACGCAAACATTACGATAAGCTTGAAAAAGCTTTGGGACTTAACAGTGAAGACCTAAAAGAGATAATTGCGGAAATATTAAGACTGAATCCTAAACCAGGAGATTCAAATCAGGTAACTACTAAACAATTGCAGATTATTCCGGATTTCCATGTTTCCAACAATGACGGAATTCTGATCCTAACACTCAATTCAAAAAATGCTCCTGAACTCCGTGTTAGCCGATCATATATAGATATGTTCGACCATTATGACAAGGCAGCCCAAAAAGATAAAAAGATGAAAGAAGCTGTACAGTTTGTAAAACAAAAACTGGATTCAGCAAAATGGTTTATCGATGCAATTAAGCAAAGACAACAGACTTTACTCAAAACCATGAATGCCATCATGCAGTATCAGTATGAATATTTACTTACGGGAGATGAAAGAAAAATGCGGCCAATGATCCTTAAGGATATCGCTGATAAAATTGACATGGATATCTCTACGGTATCTCGTGTGGCTAATTCAAAATACGTACAGACAGAATTTGGAACTTTTTTGCTAAAATCATTCTTCTCTGAGGCAATTCAAACGGAAAGTGGTGAAGAAGTGTCTAATAAAGAGGTTAAAAAAATTCTGGAGGACTGTATTGGAAACGAAGACAAGCGTAAACCATTAGCAGATGAAAAACTTACTGAAATTCTGAAGGAACGTGGCTATAATATTGCCAGAAGAACCGTGGCTAAATATAGAGAACAAATGAATATTCCCGTAGCACGTCTGAGGAAAGAACTCTAAACAGATTTATCTCATTTACCACATTCTTGTAGTGCTCCAAACTTCATAAAAATTGTTTAGCTGCAGACCTAACACGATTTCATGGCTTCCATTACTTACATTATTAAGCTCAGATGTAACAAAGTCATATGAATAAGTTAGATTAATGAGCTTACTAATATTCACCCCGGCTAAAGCTGAAAACGAGTCATTTCTGCGATAACTGCCGCCAAGCCAAAATCTGTCTTTGAAGGCAAGCTTTATATTAGTATCAAATGATAAGGGCGCCGGACTTACTTGTTTAAACATCACGGAAGGTGTAGCGGCCACTTCGTCAGAAAGAAAGAACCTGTAACCCGCAGTAAAAAACCAATGTGGTACATTTTTCCCTGAGCTAAATCCCGGATCATTTGTGAATTTTAATTTTTGTGGAAGAATCTGTTGCACAGATGCCCCCGCAAAAAAGCGCGGGCCATATAACCACAGCCCTAAGCTAAGATCAGGCTTCATCTGACTTACTATTGCGTTATTTACTGCCGGATCATCCTGTGGGTCGGGAGTACCGAAATCAAGCGCATAAAGATCTAATGCGATACGGGAAAAGCCGGCTGCAACCCCTACTGACACATTCAATTGTTGCCCCAACTGAAGATGATAGGCATAGGTAAGATTAGCATCAATTCTGGACAATGGTCCAACATCATCGAGAACAGCTGTTACTCCCATGCCATGGTGTGCCGGCGAGGCAGTATAATTCTGCATATAATTTCTGCTCATTGGATCATCGCCCTGATCAGGAAGGGAAAGCGGATTTCTCCATAAATAATCGTCTCCAAATTTCCAGTTAGCAGATAAAAAGGATGTTTGTGGAGCATCTTTAATCCCTGTCCATTGCTTTCTATAACCAAGTTTTATATCTGTATAATTTTCCATTCCGCTTAATGCAGGATTGAGAAGATAATTATTGAAAATGTACTGAGTGTATTGTGGCCGCTGTTGTGCTGTAACGTTATAGCTAAGCACAAACAGAAGGGCTAAGGTTATATATACAGGTATTTTCACGTTATCTTATTATGGTTAGAGAGCCGGTTATAATTTTCCTTCCGGTATTTGGATTGATAATATAGTAATAAGTTCCCACAGGTAAAGGCTGATCTTTATAATTTCCATCAAAAGGTTTGTAAAATCCTTTATTGATGTATACCTGCTGGCCATATCTGTTAAATATTTCTACAGTTGCGTTCAGGTA
>DATFQH010000475.1:0-4427 GCA_035264385.1 Pedobacter sp. | reverse complement strand
ATTATGAACCGAATTGTTTATCGTCTGTTTTTTACTGTCTTATCTTTCGTCAGCGCTTCTTCTTTTGCGCAGACGGTAAATCTTTTTAATGGAAAGGATCTGAGTGGATGGCATGTGGATGTTCCTGAAATGGACAAAAATCCGAAGGCCCGAAATCCTTTTATCATCAGGAACGGCATGTTCGTGAGTTTGGGATCGCCGGGTGGGCACCTGATTACGGATAAGGTGTATAAAAATTACAGGATTGAGGTACAGTACCGCTTTGCCGGGAAACCGGGTAATTGCGGGGTTTTGGTTCATGCTTCTACTTCAAGGGCTTTGTATGATATGTTCCCGAAATCGATTGAGGTGCAAATGGAAAATACGATGGCCGGTGATTTCTGGTGCATTCAGGAAGATATTAAGGTGCCGGATATGGAAAAAAGGCGTGGCCCAAAGGAAAATTGGGGTGTAAATGGTGACAAGTTGAGGAGAATAAGAAGGTTAGCTCCGGATGTGGAAAAGCCTGTTGGTGAGTGGAATAAGATGGTGATCGAGTGTTTGGGCAATGAGGTTAAGGTCTGGGTAAATGATATTTTTGTAAATCACGGCTTTGATGCTACGGTGTCTAGCGGAAATATTGCCCTGCAGGCGGAGGGTTCTGAAGTAGAGTTCAGAAAAGTTGAGCTAACGCCGATTAAGGTGCTTAGTAAGGATTAAATTCAGTGATCTTTTTTCGGACTGCATTCCTTAGGCTCCCTGAAGGGGGAGCAAAGGACGCTATGTCCTCTAAAAGACACTGAATTTATGGGAAGTATGGTGTAATACATTTCTGGGGGTTCTCTTAGGTAATGTTTAAAATGATAGTTCGACGAAAACACTGAATTTATGGGAAGTATGGTGAATTATATTTCTCTGGGGATTTTAACTAGCTAATGTTAAAAATCATACGATCATCAATACAGGAGCTGAAAACGGGAAATAGATTTGTTGGGAAATTATCTTTAATACAGAATCAAATAAGGCCTATTTTGCAACCCAGTAGATCAGAGCCAGCCAGATGAGCCCCTTTACAAAAAAGAACATGAAGCCCCAAAAACCAAGTTTTTTGACCCATTTAATGATGTTCGCCTTTCTGTCGGCAGCAGGTTTTGTAGTCATATTGGAGGAGTGATATGATCTTCAACAAAAATAATAAATTCATCTTTAAATAGTACGAATTTAAATATGGGAATCTAAAATTCAGCCAGACAGTTGGTGTTCTTATTCCTTTTGGGGATCTCCATGGGTGATTGGTAAAACTACTAAATTTCCACCTGCGCTGACTGGGAGTTGAAAAGGGAGTTTGCAGGGGCTTTCGCCCTTCAAAATAGCAACTGAAAGTTTCACATCCGATCCAAATGCGCTGCTGATTCAGGTTCAGTACCTGGAAAGTGTACATTCAGAATCTTATCATTTTGAGTTTGACGGTGATAATATTGTTGTGACCTGTGACCTGCCTGATGCCTTTGATATAAGGAAAAGCCTCAGTATTGAAGGAAAGGCTCGAAATCCATAGAGATCGAGTTCATGCAGTAGCGCTTGTAAGTTGGCGCGGGGCCGTCGTCGAAGATATGGCCCAAATGTGATTCACAGCGGCCGCAAAGGACCTCCGTTCGATGGAGGCCATGCGAGTTATCTTCTTTATAAATGGTGCTTTTCTTTTTAAGCGGTTCGAAGAAACTCGGCCAGCCGCAGTTACTGGCAAACTTGGCATCTGACTTGAATAAGGGATTGCCGCAGACTCTGCAATAATAAGTGCCCTTTGCTTCTGAGTCCCAGTACTGGCCAGTAAAGGCACGCTCTGTAGCGCCTTGCCGGGCTACTGCATACAGCTCTGGAAATAGTATTTTCTTCCATTCTTCGTTGCTTACCTTTAGCTTTTTGGTATCTGTTCGTGAATAATATGGATTCTTTGGCTGGCTTTCCTGCCCGTAACTGGTGGCAACGGTCATCAGAAGTATTAAATTCAATATTAGTTTCATAACTGTGCTCTTCTATCAATTTCGGTCTGTTGTATATACGTTGCTGTGCTATTATACGGTTTTTTCGGGATAGCATGAAGTTTCGCATGGGCACGACGGACGGCTCTATAAAAATTGAAATGTTTTCCTGCCTCTATCTCAGTATGCAGGGCCCTTCTTCTTCCAGGGACCTGTAATGGCCAGTGTAAGACCGGGCGACTGGATATTGATAAACAGTGTGTTTCCTGATGGTGAAAAAAC
The DNA here is from genome assembly GCA_035264385.1 of Pedobacter sp. GTDB lineage: Bacteria > Bacteroidota > Bacteroidia > Sphingobacteriales > Sphingobacteriaceae > Pedobacter. The sequence goes on along the minus strand of DATFQH010000475.1, from coordinate 2,184 downwards.
AGGTCCGGCGAATTCTGAATTTCTGTAGCCTATATTCTTCGCAATCACATAGGTCTTACCCGCAGGAGTGATTCCGATGATCCTTGGGTCTTTCTTATCTTCACAAATGATCACATCACCCCATGGTGCAATGGTGAGGTTATCGCAGTTTTGAAAGGTTTCTATATTATTTGGCTCGAGAAAAAGCTCAAGCGTGCCCGGTGCGTTTTTTTCTTCCGGCTGCCCTTCATACTTGCTTGGAATGTATTTAAAAATCTGTCCGTTACGGCTTTCTCCGCCATCTGTACAGGCGAAGAAAAGTTCATTCCTGCCGTACCAGATACCTTCTCCACGGGAAAATTTAGCTGCTCCTGATTTAAAGCCCCTGAGCCGCAGGTCTCCGTCTGGCGCCTCTACGTCATCCAAATCGATCCATTCCACTTGGTACGTTTTCTTTTCCGGAAAATGACTGGTGGTTAAATCTTTATAGTTTCGTGTGTCTGCATTTTTCCATTCTTTAAGGGCGAGACACTGGAGTTTGCCGCCATTATGCAGTTTGCCGTAGGTATTGGGAAGATACCTGTAAAACAGGCTGTCTCCTTCGTCTTCTGTCTGGTAAACTATGCCTGTCTTGGGCTGTACTGTAACGGCTTCGTGCGTAAACCTGCCCATAGCCTTTATCGGGTGCGGATCTATGAGTCCGATCCGGTCAGTAGCGGGAATCTCGAAGTTATAGCCATGGTCTTTTTCCAGCCCGCTGCCTTCATGACCAACCTTTAATATACTTTCTTCGCAGGTAATCCATGATTTCCATGGCGTAATTCCCCCGGCACAGTTTCTTACGGTTCCGATCAAACTCAGATATTGAGATTCAACCTTCTGTGTTTTTTCGTTATATACTAAGGTAGTTGTACCACCTACACACGTGTCTTCACCTTTACCAAAGTCGTATATCTTACCCTTATTGATTTTGTGGATCAGCTCACTGTCTTTGCCAAATGGGCCTAGTGCAGCTGCACCTGGTGTATTTTCGTGATTTCTGATCAGAATCGTTTTTCCGCCGGTGTGCGCGAAAGAACCCATTCCATCATACATACCAGGCATCAGAAGCCCATCATTCATTAGGTCGCCTCTCATGGAGATCATTTTAGCGCTGAAACCTTTAGGCAGGCTTAGAATATCACCTTCACGATGCAGAAGCGGCCCAAAACCTGTATCGCCAGCCAATGGATCAAACAGATTCATAGCGGCGTTGGCGGCGTAATTATTCAGACCAATGAAACCCAGACTTACGAGGCTGGTCTTTTTAATAAAGTTTCTTCTGGAATTGTTCATGCGGATGGTGATTTGAATTACTTAAAATGACAGCCCTAATTTAGGTGTAGTACTGTTAACTTAATATTAAGTATTTTCTGACCATTTTTTGGTCTGCTCAACGGAAAAGAAGGGAATAAAAAAGCCTTACAGATTGCATATATAAGCAATCTGTAAGGCACTGACGAACATCTTATAGATTAAGATGCCTGGATTAATGCTTCTGCTTTGGCCAGGACGGCTTTTAATCCTTCTTTATTTTTACCTCCGGCAGTTGCATAAAATGGCTGACCACCGCCGCCGCCTTGTATTTCTTTGGCAAGTTCCCTAACAATATTCGATGCATTGAGACCTTTGTCCTTAACGAGATTTTCAGATACCATTACCGTAATACCTGGTTTATCGTCTATTACAGTTGTAAATACAAGAAAAAGTTCATCTACCAGGTCTTTTACGGCATAAGCAAGATTTTTTACGGCCTCGGCACTGGGAAGATCTACGTGTGTGGCGATCATATTAATGCCGTTAACGGTTTTAAGATGGTGCACAATCTCATGCTTCAAATTGGCGGAATGCTCGACAAGGGCTTTTTCTGCTTCTTTCTTTAATCTGCTGTTCTCTTCCAGCAATGCAGTGACTGCAGCACTCAGGTCTTTATTTCCTTTGAGAAGTGCGCGCAGCTCGTTAATTTCTCTGTTTTGCTCCAGAACAAATGCCTCTGCCTTATCAGCTGTGATGGCTTCGATGCGCCTCACTCCTGCTGCTACGGCACTTTCGGCTATAATCTTGAAGTAGCCGATCTGCCCTGTTGCCTGAACGTGTGTACCTCCGCAAAGTTCTTTAGAATAATGATCGTCGAAGGTAATGATTCGTACTAAATCACCATATTTT
>DATFQH010000474.1:0-4501 GCA_035264385.1 Pedobacter sp. | reverse complement strand
AGACCAGGCTGAAACTTATTTGGGCAGAAGCGAACTTAAAGACCTCTACCTGCTGGGATCGGATCTTAAGGAAAAGATCTCCCGTCCTCAGGAGGCACTTAATCTCAGAAAAAAATATGAGGTACTGAGCGACTCTATGTTAAATGAGCGGACACAGAATAGTATTCAGGAACAGGAGATCAAATATCAAAGTTCATTGAAGGAAAAGGCGATCGCGCAACAAAAACTGAAGCTTGCGCACAACCTCTATGAACTGCAAAAAAAAGACAAATGGATTATGTTGTTTGTTACTGTTAGTGGGTTTTTTCTCACTTTAGCGCTATTGATCTACCTGGTAAACCTCCAGCGCCAAAAAACATTACTCTCAGAAAGAAAAAGTCAGCTGCTGCAGGCGCGGCTAAGCGGGGAAGAAAAGGAGCGTTCAAGACAGGCAAGAGAGCTTCATGATGGTGTCGGCGGAATCCTTTCTGCTGCTAAAATGCAAATGAGCACGATGCAGGATGCTGTTGAGATTTCAAATGCAAATGCCTACGAACAAACACTTTCGCTGATCAATTATGCGGCCCGTGAAGTCAGAAATATATCGCATAATCTTGCTCCCGACATTGTGCTGAATGAGGGACTGGAAAAAGCGATTATGCGATTTTGTCAAAGGGTTAGCTATACCGGACTTACCATTAGCCATTATGTAATAGGACAAATTCCATCATTGAAGAGCGACTATGAACTGATGCTGTACAGAATTGTACAAGAGGCTGTAAATAATGTGATCAAGCATTCAAAGGCCGGGCAGGCGATCGTTCAGTTATCTGTAGACGAAAGCATTTTGAGCATCACTGTAGAAGACGACGGGATCGGCTTCGACTCATCGAATATCTTCAGCAAGGGATTGGGACTGAGCAACATGAAGGAGAGGACAGCCGAATTAGGCGGTAATGTCGAAATCTCTTCTTCTCCTTATGAGGGTACGACGGTCTATCTGGAATTTGATATCGAACCTCATTTATCGGCTATATCGGTTCAAAAAAAGTTAAATCCGCATTGAAGTTTTCCATTGCTTTTACACTGTCTCCCCGCAATATCGCTCTAATTCTCCTGTTCCCATATTTCAGGCTGATCCCCGTTTCTGCAAGATCGAATCTGATAATAATCTTGCTGTTTACCGGAGGATTAACAATCAGCAGATAATCGCCATTGAAAATGTACTTTTCTTTTCCGGCTAAAGTTATTTTTTTTCTGTCTGCGAAGGCCGGGATCCTTATGAAAAGAGGGGCCGGTTTTGTGATGTAAACTGACAGTGCATCGTGGGTATAAGGCGATTCGATTCTGATTGATTCCGATTCATAATCAAAGAGAAGGTTTACATAGTGTGCGGCGTGATTAAAACTATAAATACTTCTATAGGCCTCACACAGTGAGCCTACAGCCCCCCCAACGATATCCATATTAAATGAAATGATTGTATTGCCAAGCGGTTTGTGTCCGTATGGGGCCGGAAATCCGAATGCTCCCCTATGACGTTTGGCAACATCCCGTTTAGCATCCTCTTTTTTTGGATTTAATGGCTCCTTGATAAAAGATATATCTCTGAGCTGGGCAGGCAGTAGATGGGCACGCAAGATTCGCTCTGCAATGTTATAATATTCAGTATATCCCCATTTTGCCCGGATCAGCGCAGTTTCCAGAATGTCTCCGGTATTGTTGATCTCTCCCCGGTCCTGATCGGAGTCCGGATCACAATTCTCTACCGACCAGCCGATTTCATTACTGATCTCCTTTAGGCCATTGTCGAAGAAAGCTTTAACCCTTGCTAATAAATGAGCATCTCCTGTAACGTCTGCCAGTTGCGCCAACGAAGACATCACACAGGTGGTAGAGTGGGTATGGGTACCGAAAAGATTGTTATCAAAATTTCCTTCCGGCAAAAAGAATTCTTCCAGTGCCTTTTCTTTGAGTATGATAGCCAATTCAAGTGCCCTGCCATATCCTGTAGCCTGATAATATTTCACTAGTGGTCCGATAGCTCTTGCTATTCCTGTAATAAACGGCCCCTTCCATTCAATCAGGCTAAGGCCAAGTTCCTTTTCAAGATATGCACGCTTCCAGCCGCTTTGTGGCGACCAGTTGCTGAAAATAAATTCGATGCTTTGTTCTGCAAGTGCTCTTGCTTTTTTAGAGTTTCTGAATTTAACAAGGGCGTACAGGGCATGAAATCCTTCCCTGATATTGTGTGGAAGAAAATTGACAGGATCGCCTCCAATCTTCTTCCTGTTAAGCGGCATTGGTATCTTTCCGCTATAGGCGTAAAATGCAGCAGCGGTATGTTTGTCTATTACATCCTTATCTATCTTTAGACCAAGCACCTGCTCTGCATTTAATAGGGCATTTAAGTGCCTTCCCGGGATATGGGCTTCTGAATGTGACTCATTGAACCAAAAATCAGATTGTTCACCTATGGTACTTCCGAAAAAGGGAATATTGTGATCATCCGCATTAAAGATATGGCTCATGGTAACACAGCCCAGTTTAATAGCGCCAGCTATATCGGTAGTATTTACATCCTTGAGTTTCGAACTATATTTGCTATTGCCCAATGCCAGGCTATCCAGATAGCTGCCTGCCAATGTAATTGCAGTTAAACCTTTTACATGGGACAGAAAGTGTCTTCTCGAAGAATTATGATTGCCCATAAATAGTTGAAATCTGGTCAGTAATATTTGGTTGACCTAAATATAGTCAATTGCTTCAATACATCCTGAATAGGGTGCGATTCCTTTGGCCTTTATGGCTGCCTGTAAACGCATATGATCCAGGTAATATTGCATATTGCAACGCACCTGTTTATTGGAATGTCGTTGAAACTAAATTATATTTGAGAAAAAGAAGATATGGTCTTTGAGAATGACTCGCATGAAAGCTTAAGATTAACAGAACTTACTAAACTAAACAGCAGCCTGGTTTTCGATGTTCAGGAGACAGACATGACCTTTATCTGGAATATTGGCAGCACACTTAGCATCTCGGTCGACAAGATTACCTACCAGTTACAGAAAAACCAGATCATCTTCCTTACTGAATTTCACAAAATTGATAGCATTGATCTCGAATCGGCGAGAATGATTCGGTTTAATCAGCCTTTTTATTGTATCATCAATCATGACAATGAAGTTGGCAGCAAAGGCCTGCTTTTCTTTGGTGCTTCAGGTGTGCCGATTGTATCTGTTGACGAAAGCATTGTCAGGGATTTTGAGGATTCATGGGAGACTTTTTGTTCAGAAATGCGACAGACTGATATTCTTCAAAAGGATATGCTGCAGGCGATACTGAAAAGAATGCTTATCCTTTCGGTAAGAATCTTAAGAAAATCCAGCAATTTGCATAAGCTGGAAAAAAGCCAGGCTGATATTGTAAGGGAATTTAACTACCTGGTGGAAGGGCATTTTTCAAAGCATCATGACGTAGCTTTCTACGCAGCTAAGCTAAACAAATCACCAAAGACGCTTTCCAATCTTTTTTCCATTATTTCCGATCGCGCTCCCTTAAACATTATTCATGACCGGATTATGATCCATGCGAGGAGACAGATCAATTATTCAAGTCTTTCGATCAAAGAAATCGCCTATCAGCTTGGCTATGAAGATATCCAGACCTTCAGCCGGTTTTTCAAAAATAAAGAAGGCATCTCTCCCGGCCAATACAGGGAGAAATTTAATCAGGCTTAACCTCTTTCAAGGGAAGAATTGCCAACACTTCGGGAAATGATGCCTATCAACCGCGTTCGTTTATGCACGAGCTTTGATTCATGAAATCAATTTAAGTTTTCGTCTAAAAATAAAAGGACCATGAAAAAAATAGCAATAAACGGATTTGGCCGTATCGGCAGAGCTGCGTTAAAAATAATCTTCGAAAGTCAGGATCTTGAACTTGTTGGAATAAATGATCTGATGAGTATCGAAAACGCTGCCTACCTGTTGAAGTACGACAGCAATTACGGCAAGTACGAAAAAGACATACGGGTAGAAGGAGACATCATTTATATCGGGAATAAACCGGTTAAGTACACCAGTATAAGGGATATTGAAAATCTGCCCTGGAAATCGCTTGGGGCAGATGTAATTATTGAGAGCACGGGCTTATTTACAAACAAACAGGATGCGGAGAAGCACCTCACTTCCGGGGCAAGCTTTGTGGTGATTTCCGGCCCCACTAAAGACACGCCAACCGTGGTTCATGGTGTTAATACCGAAGATGGTAAAGTTGCTGTATTTTCATGTGCAAGTTGTACGACCAATAATATCAGCCCCATTATCGAAATCCTGGGACGCAGGCTAGGGATCAAAAAAGCGATTTTAAACACAACGCATGGTTACACCGCATCTCAGACTTTGGTTGACGCGCCTTCGAAAAGAGAGCCTCGTATGGGCAGGGCGGCAGGTATTAACCTGGCTCCAGCGGCTACCGGAGCCGCCATAGCGACCACAAAGGCTTTACCACAATATGC
>DATFQH010000473.1:0-19676 GCA_035264385.1 Pedobacter sp. | reverse complement strand
GATACCCAATGGATCAAGCTGGACCCGGAAACTGCTACACCGTTATTCGAGACCAGTGATGAGATCAACGCCATAGGACAGGCCATTCTGTCCCATGTTCCGGAAGAAGATCCTGAAGAAGAAGAAAACGACGAAGGAGAGTAGATTATACCGACCAGCTGTCCCTGTCCAGGCTGCGGTAATGTATCGCCTCGGCCAGGTGTTCCGGTAAGATCTCCGCACTGCCAGCCAGATCAGCGATCGTGCGCGATACCTTTAGGATCCTGTCGTAAGCCCTGGCAGACAAACCCAGCCTTTCCATTGCCTTTTTAATCAGGGCCTGTCCAGTATCATCAATCCTGCAAATGTTGCGCACCATATTCGGGCTCATCTGCGCATTGTAATGTACAGCGGCATTTGCTTCAAAACGATCTTCCTGAATCGCTCTGGCACCGATCACACGATCCCTTATCTTAGCACTCTTTTCGGTCTCCAGGGCAGAGGTCAGTTCATTGAAGTTTACCGGCGTAACCTCAACATGCAGGTCTATCCGGTCCAGTAAAGGGCCCGAAATCTTACTCAGGTATTTTTGTACCACACCCGGGGCACAGATGCACTCCTTTTCCGGATGATTGAAAAAGCCGCAAGGGCAGGGATTCATTGAAGCAATGAGCATAAAGCTTGCAGGATACTCCACACACATCCTGGCACGGGAGATGACCACGTTCCTGTCTTCCAGTGGCTGTCGCATCACTTCCAATACACTGCGCTTAAACTCGGGCAGCTCATCCAAAAACAATACGCCATTGTGCGCCAGGGAGATTTCGCCCGGCTGCGGATTTGCACCTCCGCCCACCAGGGCCATATCCGAAATGGTATGGTGCGGGCTGCGGTAAGGCCGTTCAGTCATCAGGGCATCCAGGGCGCCAAGCTTCCCGGCCACAGAATGGATCTTTGTAGTTTCCAGCGCTTCATGAAGATTTAAGGGAGGCAGAATTGTAGGCAGCCTTTTCGCCAGCATGGTTTTCCCTGCGCCCGGCGGCCCGATCAGGATCAGGTTATGACCGCCTGCAGCAGCGATTTCAAGCGCCCTCTTGATGTTCTCCTGCCCCTTCACATCAGAAAAATCATGCGGATAGCTGCTCACATTGTTAAAAAACTCATCACGGGTATTTACGACCACAGGCTCATGCAGCCCCTTGCCATTAAAAAAATCTACCACCTCCATCAGGTTTTTCATACCATAGACCTTCAGTTCCGATACGATAGCCGCTTCGCGGGAATTGCCCTTTGGCAATATAAAACCTTTAAAACCTGCATTCCTGGCCTGTATCGAAATCGGCAAGGCACCCTTTATCGGCTGCAGGCCACCATCAAGGGAAAGTTCCCCCATCACGAAATAATTGCCGATTTCAGTCATTTCCAGCTGCTCAGATGCCGCCAGAATCCCAATAGCTATGGGCAGATCATAAGCAGAGCCCTCCTTTCTGATGTCGGCAGGAGCCAGGTTGATCACAATTTTTTGACGGGGCATTTTCAGACCTGCCGATTGGATCGCACTTTCTATCCGGCGCAGGCTTTCTTTGATGGCATTATCGGGCAGGCCCACAATATGATACCTGTTTCCGCCCCCAACACATACCTCCAGGGTAATGGTCAGCGCATCCACACCAAAAACGGCACTTCCATAAGTTTTTACCAGCATAATTTAAGACAAATATTCCTTTTGCCTAAAGTATACTACTTTGAACTACCAACATTAAAACCGGAAGAGATTTATTTTTAAACAACAGGAACCGTTACGCCCAATACGGAAAACTACATCCTGCCCTGAGGCATCTTAGGCATGTTCTTCATCATTCTGGCAGCGGCCGCAGGATTTGAAAACTGCTTCATTACCTTCCGCATGTCCTCAAACTGCTTGATCAGCTTGGTCACTTCCTCAATAGAAGTACCCGAGCCTTTGGCTATGCGCACACGCCTGCTCTGAACAATACTATCCGGGTTTTCCTTTTCGAAAGGCGTCATCGACTGGATAATTGCCTCAATACCTTTAAAAGCATCATCCTCAATCTCTACGTTCTTCATCATCTTACCCACACCCGGAATCATACCCATCAGGTCCTTCATGTTACCCATCTTTTTAATCTGCTGGATCTGGTTGAAGAAATCGTTGAAGTCGAACTTGTTCTTGCGAATTTTCTTTTGAAGTTCAGCAGCCTCCTTTTCGTCAAACTGCTGTTGCGCACGCTCAACCAGGGAAACCACATCACCCATACCCAAAATACGCGAAGCCATCCTGTCCGGATAGAACACATCAAGGGCCTCCATCTTCTCACCAGTACCAATGAACTTGATCGGTTTGTTGACAACAGATTTAATAGAAAGCGCGGCACCACCACGCGTATCACCGTCCAGTTTAGTCAATACCACACCGGTAAAGTCAAGCCTGTCGTTAAAAGCCTTTGCCGTATTAACCGCATCCTGTCCGGTCATGGCATCAACAACAAACAGGATTTCGTGCGGTTTAGTATTTGCTTTTACGGCGGCGATCTCATCCATCATCTGCTCATCGATGGCCAGGCGGCCTGCCGTATCTATAATGATTACATTGTTATTGTCTTTTTTGCCCTGGGCAATACCCTCCAGTGCAATACCCACAGGATCTTTAGAATCCTTGTTGGCATAAACAGGTACCCCGATCTGCTCCCCGAGGATCTGCAGCTGATCTACCGCAGCCGGGCGATAAACGTCACCAGCTATCAGTAAAGGTTTTTTGCCCTTTGCCTTCAGAAAATTAGCCAGTTTACCAGTAAAGGTCGTCTTACCCGCACCGTTCAGACCAGCAATCAGAATGATGGTCGGGTTGTTGCCCAGATCCAATTCAGTTACCTCACCACCCATAAGGGCCGCAAGTTCATCGTTCATGATCTTGGTCAGTAACTGGCCCGGAGAAACTGCCGTAAGCACGTTTGCGCCCAGCGCCTTTTCCTTCACATCATCAGTAAAGGTCTTGGCTGTTTTATAATTTACGTCGGCGTCCAGCAAAGCCTTACGGATTTCCTTCATGGTCTCGGCCACGTTGATCTCTGTAATGCTGCCCTGTCCTTTTAAAACTTTAAATGCACGGTCTAGTTTATCCTGTAAATTTTCAAACATTTTCTTTAATGCTTATTGGTCAATATATATAAGACCCCAAAGTTATCAATTTTGGCGGAATCAAACGGTAATAATTGTGTAATCGATTTTAGTACCCGAAGGCAAAAGCTCCCTACCTCGGAAAAGTAAATCCAAACCCAAGAGAAAGGTTCTGGCTGGCTTGTACTTCCTCATCAGAATCCTTGTCAAACAGTCCCACTCCGTTTATCGTTACATTCATGAACTTGTTGATCTTTGATTTCAAGGTTATATCCAAACGGTGATCTATATGCTCCAATTTCCTGTCATAAGGAATAAACATATTGTAACGTGCATAAAGGAAAACATTGGTGAAAATCTGCTTCTCTCCAAAAGTACTGGTCACCTGAAAAGCGAGCTCATTTCTAAAGTTTTTGCCCCTCTCTACCCCGTAAAAATCTTTTTTGTTCGGATCATCACCGTATTCCTTGCCTTCATTATAAATTTCTTTATCTAAAATGAAGGTTTGCTTTGCAGTACCAGTGCCAAGTCGTGTAGAAAAATATGGAACCGGCTTATACTCGAAACCGATTGACTCAGTAAGGTATCCAGGAGCCATAAATTTGGAAATCAGTATAGCTTGCTCCTCGTTATTTTTTTTGGGGTCTCTAAAATAATTATATCCCGCATCGAATTGTGATTCGAAGGTAACTGAACCAAAGAAGAACCAGCTTTTGGAAAGCTGTAAACCACCTTTATTATCCCAGAATATTCTGTCCTTCGTCTTTTTTTGTAGCTGATCTTTATTTTTGATTTTTCCGTACTCGAGCCTTAATTCGCTGGTATAGCTGTAACTTTCCTTGCTATAGGCGGCACGATAATTCAAAAGACCCCCAACTGCCATAGAATTCGTCCCTCCTCCTTTCCAATTCTTAGAAAAAGCACCCTGATTCACATCTATTCCGATCTGAGTCGTGGTTTTCCAGTAATTCACCTTCTCATCGATCACCACAGGAGCAATTTTCAGCGGTTTATAAGTCAAAGTACCCACTCTGGCCGGCAGGGGGCTTCTTTTTAGTTTTATTTCAAGTCCCTTTGTTTCAATAGGAATCGTATCGATCTCCTGAGCAAGCAAAGGCGATACGCTGATAAAAGACAATAATAGGCAGATATTAAAACTCTTCATTCTTACAAAGAAAAACAAAAAACTGACTTATTAAAAGTTTAATACCAAACAAATTACAAAAGGATAGGCCACCATCAAAAATTTTAAAGATTATTAACCCAACAGAAAACAAACCTGCGCAAGGAACACTTAGAACTCTTCGACTTTAATTTTAGGCAGCGGCTCAAGTCTGAATGCCGCCGGATTCCGCTTATAACTGGCATAACTGTTCCTCAGGAAGACCACGAAATCGTAGTCAGAAGCACTTACAATGAAATCATAAGACGGGCGGTACTGGTGCATGAAATCGTCGGCCTCCTTATCGTTGATCTGCAGCACCCGCTTCACATAATCCGGTTTAAACCGGTAATCAATAATCGCCTCCTTATAATCCTTTTCCAGGATCTTCTGCAAGTGACGGGCATTTTTCCCCTCCCTGCTCAGCAGGTTATAAATTGCGTCTATTCCAAGGCCCACACCACCCATCCCCAGGTTCAGCAGATCCTTAGCGCTACCCTTTTCCAGTTTATACTTATATTCCTTTTGCCGTTGCATATACTCTTCCAGCGGGCTGAGCTTCTTGCCGATAATGGAAACCTCTTTCAGATTAATCCCAAGCGATTTCAACTGGAAATAAATGGCCTTTTGGCCCTTATGCACAATCGTATCCACGGCATAACCCTGCAGTGCCGCAACCAGGGTGTCACCTACCGAGGCGCTGATATTGAACTCACCCTTTGATGTATTGTAAATGCCCAGGTCTTTGGTCGCATTATAGATGTATACTTTTGCCAGACGGATCTTCGAATCCTTGTCCACCACAAAGCCCTGCACAACGCCGGTTTGGGCAAGCGAGGGAACAGCAAGACAGCACATCAGAAACAGAAAGGAAAAAAATCTCATTGCAGACACAAAACTACAAGATAACCATATGCGGTTAATAAACCTTAACATTATTTAACTAAGCAATTTATCGATGGTACGCTGTGTTTATTTAGCCAGCAGCAGCTTCTGGCCAATCTTGATTCCAGCATCAGTCAAACTGTTCAGCGATTTCAGTTCCTCAATGCCCACGTTAAACCGCTTCGATATACTATAAAGGGTGTCGCCCTTCTGTACCGTATAGCTCTTGTCGGCAGGTATCGGCAACGTCGCCGGAGCTGTAACAGTTGAAGAAACGGAAGCGGAATCAATTTTAATCGCGGGGTTACTAACCACAGGCGGCGCAGTTTGTTTAACCGGGCTTCCCGGCTTGCGCTTCGAAGAAGGCGTATATACCGGTGCCGGCGGAATGTCCGGATTAACCACCGGAGCAGAGATCCTTAAAGTATCCGGCGTTTTGATCACCTGTTTAGACGGTGGTGTTTCCACGGGCGTAAATTTTTTCTTTTCCTGCGGAATGTTCGCGTTGATCTCCGTAAACACACGATCCTCGCGCTTCAGCTTTTCAGTTTCGGTTTCCGGCTGATCGTATTGATAAAGCTGGTACTTGTCAATGATATTGATTAGCAGGTCCGGATATTTAGGATTGGTGGCATAACCAGCCGCCTTCAGGCCCATTGCCCAGTTCTTATAGTCATTCTTATCCAGTTCAAAAAGGGCGCTGTAGCGCTTTCTCTTTAAAAACTCAGAATGGTCCCTGTACGATTCCCGGGCATCCTTATATACCCTGAAACAATCGTCTTTCTTATCGTCGTCTTTAAAATAACCCTTGCCCTTCCAGTCAGACGTGCATTTGATGCCAAAATGGTTGTTGGCAAATTTGGCCAGGCTGCTGTTGCCGCTTCCCGACTCAATGATCCCCTGTGCCAGGGTGATACTGGCCGGAATCCCGTACTTGTTCATTTCATCAATCGCCACCCCCTTAAATTCATCGATATAGGTCAGTGTCGTATGCGATTTAAAATCAGGATTAGCTTTCGTGGCCTCCTTTTCAATCTTTTTATTGTTGCGGCTATACTGCCTTGATTTACAGGCAGAAAAAAACACGGCTAAAAGCACAATCGCGGTAATTCCCTTCAAAGGAACTCTGGTTTTTTGATTCATTCAATTATTTTTTTCTGATGATAAACAAGCCGTCTCTAACCGGAAGAATGAGCTTTTCCACACGCTCATCGGCCGCAATCTTATCGTTAAAAGTAGTGATATTTTTGGTGTCCTTATCCGGATTGGTGTTCAGTACCTTACCGCTCCATAGCACATTATCTACAATAATGAGCCCGCCGGGCCTTACCCGGTCGAAGATCAGGTCATAATAGGTGCCGTTGTTTTTCTTGTCTGCGTCGATAAAAACCAGGTCAAAAGTCTCCTCCAGCGTTTGTACGGTTTCCGTAGCATTCCCGATAATGTAACGGATCTTATCCCCGTCCGGCGAAGCCGCAAAATAACCGCGCACCATTTCTTCCAGTTCCTCATTGATGTCCAGGGTATAGATCAGCCCATCGGCAGAAAGGCCTTCTGCCAGGCACAATGTCGCGTAACCGGTAAAGGTACCCACTTCAAGGATCCTCGATGGCGCAATCATCTTACTGAGCATACTCAGCACACGGCCCTGGTAATGGCCCGACAGCATGCGCGGCATCAGTACCTTCAGGTTTGTCTCTCTGTCTATTTTTTTCAGCAGCTCGCTTTCCGGCTCACAATAGCCGAGCAGCAGCTGCTGCATGTCTTCATTAATCATGCTCATTCTTAACGCGGTTGTTCCATAAAATATTGCAAAATTATAGTAGCCGAAATGGTATCCACCCTTTCCTTATTCTGGCGGTCCGTTTTCTTAAGACCGCTTTGCATAATGGTCTGCTGCGCCAGCCTGGAGGTAAAACGCTCATCGACCCAGTGCTGCGGAATATCCGGAAAAGTTTTTCTTAAGGTCTTTGCAAAACCCTTGACGTGCTGCGCTGTTTCAGAAGGAGAGCCGTCCATCTGTTTGGGGTCGCCGAATACAAAGGCTTCGACAGTTTCACTGAGCAGATATTTTTTCAGATAGTCGACAATATCCTTCGGATGAATGGTGTCCAGGCCAGTCGCGATGATCTGCAAAGGATCTGTAACCGCTATTCCAATCCGCTTGGTTCCATAATCGAAGGCGAGTATTCTTGGCATAAGGAGCAAATATAGTTAATTTTGCTGCTTAGCCTGCGCAACCCTCAGCAAAATGAACGGCATACTTCTGTGCCGGAAGTACTGCAGGCAAGCCTGTACATAGCCCGTACCTGCGATCCGATTTTTAATGATTTCTGACGGTTTTTCTGCGCATTTTAAACGGGTTTAACCGTAGCGAACCCGTAGAGGAACCGTAGCAAAGCCGTCACGCTGCCGCGGCGGGTTCAAATGAAATAGTAGTTTGGCAGGCAGCGTTATGCCTTTGTGCAGAACTGACACAGGAAGTACAGACAAGTACCATAAATTTTATTATTTTGCACCAAATGCAATTCAAAGACATCATTGGCCAGGACAACATTAAGCAGCAACTGATACAGACCGTAGCAGAAAACCGGGTTAGTCATGCCCAGCTGTTCCTTTCCTGTGATGGCAGCGGCGCCTTGCCGATGGCTATCGCCTATGCACAATACATCAACTGCCTCGATAAAAAGGAAGGGGATAGCTGCGGAGCGTGTTCTTCCTGCCGGAAATACGAGCGCTATATCCATCCCGACCTGCATTTTTCGTATCCCTTTTTCGCCTCAAAAGATGTAAAGACAGCCGTAGATGTGCTCGATGAATGGAGAAGTATGCTGCTCGAAGATCCTTATTTCGATATGGACATCTGGCGCTCCAAGCTTAGTGCTGAGAACAAGCAGGCCAATATCAACATTGCAGAATGTCATGATATCATTAAGAAATTAAGCTATAAAGCATTTGAGGCAGAAACCAAGGTGCTGATCATGTGGCTGCCCGAGTACCTGGACAAGGAAGGAAATTCGTTGTTAAAGATCATCGAAGAACCACCTCAAAATACATTATTTATCCTGGTGGCCAACAACCAGGAACAGATCCTTTCCACACTATTGTCGCGTACACAGATCGTTAAGATTCCCAAACTACCGCATGCTGAAGTGGAGGCTTACCTGATGAAAACACAGGGAATTTCTGAAACCCAGGCAACCGAATACAGCTTTCTGGCCGATGGTAATCTGATAGAAGCTAAGCAGCTGGTGGTAACCACACACAACACAAACGCAGACCATTTTGCCGAATGGCTTCGGATGGGCTATGGAAACAGGGTAGCAGACATGACGGTATTTGTAGACCAGATTGCCGGATGGGGCAGGGAAAATCAAAAGAATTTTTTGAAGTATGGCATCAGTTTTTTACGGGAGTGCGCCCTGCTGATCAGCGGAGCGGATGAACTGGTGAAATTGCCGCTGAATGCATTGGATACCGCCAAAAAATTGTCGGCGCATGTGCTCTCCCTGACGATGGCCGAGGTGATCATTGCGGAACTGGAAAAGGCACATTATCATGTCGAAAGAAATGCGAACCCTAAAATTCTGTTTTTAGATGTATCTTTACAGCTAGTAAAAATAATTAAGTTTAAAACGTTCCCGCAAGGGACTCAACATATATACAATTAACTATGGGATGTGGAAGTTGTTCTACAGGAGGCGGTTGCGCCCCCGCAGGATGCAAAAGTAATGGCTCGTGCCTTACCGGCGGTTGCGGAAAAATGGATGTGCACGATTGGCTGTCAAATTTGGATATGCCATCTAATTATAAGCCTTTTCAGGTAATAGAAGTTAAATTTAAGGGCGCCAGGAAGGAATTTTTTCTGAATGCCGATAACATTTACCTTGAAATAGGAGAGCTGATCGCCGTTGAAGGCCCTACGGGCGGATACGATATCGGCCATGTTTCCCTTACAGGAGAACTGGTTCGGATGCAGATGAAGCGCAGGAAGACCCCAATGGATCAGGTGACCCGCAAGGTTTACCGCAAAGCGACCGAAGCGGATGTAGAGAAGTGGAAGATCGCTAAAGGGCTGGAGTGGGAAACGATGCACAAGGCACGTACCCTTGCGCTCGACCTCAGGCTGTCGATGAAGATCAGTGATGTAGATTACCAGGGAGACAAGACCAAGGCAACTTTCTTTTATACGGCCGAAGGGCGTGTGGATTTCAGGGAGCTGATCAAGAAAATGGCAGAGACCTTCCGGATCAGGATCGAAATGCGCCAGATCGGAATGCGGCAGGAAGCCGGCAGATTAGGCGGAATCGGCTCTTGCGGCCGTGAGCTGTGCTGCTCAACCTGGCTGACCAATTTTAAAACCGTTTCTACTGCTGCGGCAAGATACCAGAATCTTTCTTTGAACACATTGAAGCTGGCCGGACAATGCGGTAAGCTGAAATGCTGCCTGAATTATGAGCTGGATACTTATCTGGATGCACTGAAGGATATCCCGGATCGTATTGACAGCTTACAGACCGAAATCGGTGTGGCGCGTCACCAGAAGACAGATATTTTTAAAAAGATCATGTGGTTCGCCTATCCGAATACTGAAGACTGGATCCCATTGAAGGTAGACCGTGTGAAAGAAATCATGGCGATGAACAAACGCGGTCAGAAGCCGGTGAACCTGAAGGAAGAAGCCTTGGAGCTGACGCCGGTAACTGTAGTGGAAAAAACACCTGATTATGAAAATGTGGTGGGTCAGGACAGCTTGACCAGGCTCGACGATAAGAACAGGAGCAGGAATAAAAGCAACAGGAATAAAGGCGGAAATAACGAGAACAGGAACAACGCCGGCCGCCCTGAAAAAGGCAACAGGACGCAGGGTCAGCCACAGACCAGACCGGCCGGACAGCCTCAGGCGAAACAGGGCCAGCCTGGTGCTAAGCCAGTACAACCAGGCGGACAGCCAAGACAGGGACAACCGAAGCAAAGCCAGCCTAAACAGGGCGGTCAGCCCGGCGGTCAACCGGGGCAGCCAAGACAAAACCAGCCACCAAGACAGAACCCGCCAGTAGCGGCATCCGGAGAAATTACGGAAGGCGCAACACCGGCACAAGCTGAGGGACAGGCAGGAGGCCAGCCTTCGGCCAACAGAAACAGGAACAAAAACCGAAGGAAAAAAAATAAGGATAAGCCTAAGGATGAATAATATGCGTGCATTGTTGTGCTTTTGCGCGGGATTGCTGCTGCTGTTTAGCGGCTGCGATCTGAACCAGATCGCAGACAGCAATATGTCTATGCCCGCGCGCAACTGGAGCTATGCAAACCCGGTAAAAGTGATGGTCGAGGTCAAGGATGCAGCCAAACCAGTGAGCATCTATTTTAAGCTGCGACATACCAGCGATTACCGGTATTCCAATATTTTTGTCCTCTTCCACATCAAGGGCGGTAAAGCCGGAAAACAAACCCGAAGGTACGAGTATAAACTGGCCCAGCCAGACGGGCAGTGGAACGGATCGGGTTCCGGAAACCTATTTACCTACACCCTGCCGCTGCTGACCAATTACAGGTTTCCTGCCGCAGGAAAGTATGCGCTGGAAGTTGAGCAGAACATGCGTGACAATCCATTAAAGGAGATCAGTGACGCAGGCATTAAAGTCGTGCAATTAGAGAAGTAAATCGCTTAACAGTTCAATTGCAGGCAAGAGCAGCTTTCCATAATAGGTTCAATCCAGCAAGCGTTCAATTTAACAAACAGGTATCCCTGAATAGCTATTAACTTACAGCACCGGCAATAATTTTTCGAGGGCCATGCCTCTGGAGCCCTTCAACAGCACCAGGCTGTCCTTTAAAGGATTTTCTTTCAGAAAAGCTTCGGCTTCGGCGGGAGTATGGAAATACCGACCCGTATGTTTATCCTTAAGGGCATAGAAATACTTTCCGATCAGGATTAAAAGATCTGCATTCAAACCTGCTGCCTCAGCAGCGATCCTGTCGTGCTGTGTTGCGGCCTCTGCTCCCAATTCAAACATATCGCCTATGATCACCGTTTTGTGCGGGGCACTCAGCGCGGCAATGTTTTTCAGCGCGGCAGACATACTGCTGGGGTTGGCGTTATAAAAATCACAGATCACCGTATTGTTTTCCGTTTTGGTCAGTTGCGAGCGGTTGTTTTTAGGCTGGTAGGCAGAAAGGCCTTTATTGACCTGTTCAGCACGCAATCCGAAAAAATGACCCATACAAATGGCGGCAAGCGCGTTTTCAAAATTGTAAGAGCCAGTCAGATTAACCGTCGCCTCATAGCTGTTCTGCTGATCGCTCCAGGAAAGTTCAATCAGCGGGTCTGCCTTCAGCAGTTTCCCGTAGATGGCATCGGTAGCTTCGGTTCCATAATAGATCACTTTATCCAGATTTGCCGCTGCACTCATTTCCAGAAGGTAAGGATTGTCGCGGTGAATAAATACGAAGCCATGCTGCTGTTTCAGGTAGGCATACAGTTCGGCCTTTCCTTTCTTTACGCCTTCAAAACCGCCAAAGCCTTCGAGGTGGGCCATGCCGACATTGGTGATCAGCCCATGGGTAGGCCGGGCTATTCCACAGAGAAATTCGATCTCCTTTTGGTGGTTGGCACCCATTTCTATTACCGCAATTTCTGTTTCTGCAGTAATGGACAATACAGACAGCGGAACGCCGATGTGGTTGTTCAGGTTGCCCCTTGTCGCAAAGGTTTTATATTTTTCGGCCAGTACGGCACTGATGAGTTCCTTGGTGGTGGTTTTTCCGTTGGTACCGGTGAGCCCGATCACCGGGATGTTGAGCCGGGTGCGGTGCTGCCTGGCCAGATCCTGAAGGGCGGTCAGCACATCCGGCACGAGGATGCAACGGTCTGAGATCTGGTATTCCGGATTGTCGATGACCGCATAGGCCGCCCCGCTGGCAAGGGCTTTTTCCGCAAAGGCGTTGGCATCGAAATTATCGCCTTTCAGGGCAAAGAATATTGCGCCTTCGGCAATGTTTCTCGTATCTGTAGAGATGATCGGGTGATTTAAGAAATGCTGATACAGGGAATCCGGATGGCTCATGCTTTTGAATAAATGATTACGTAAAATTACACTATGAATGAGAAACTAAAAATTATCTTTAGTTTTTTGTATATTAATGTTCGAATATGAAACGTTTTTTGCTGTTATTTCTGATGGTGTCCAGTGCCTTTGCTGTTGCAGTGGCGCAGACAAAAACGCCGGATGAGTTTCTTGGCTATCCGCTGGGCAGCAGGTTCAGCGCGCATAACAGGGTAACGGACTATTTCAAATACGTTGCTTCGATAAATAAGGACATCAAACTGATGAGCTATGGCAAGACTTATGAGGGCAGGGAGCTGCTGGTGGCCATCGTTTCTTCCAAAGAGAACATGGAAAACCTGGAGCAGATCAGGAAGAATAACCTAAGCCTCAGCAAGGCGCAAAAACCAGACATGAAGCAGGGAAAACAGCCGGCGATATTGTGGCTGAGTTATAATGTTCATGGCAATGAGGCCAGCTCGACGGAAACGGCTATGAAAACTTTGTTTGCGCTGACGGAAGGAAAAACGGCAGAGATCAGGAGCTGGCTTAAAAATACGGTTGTGATCATAGACCCTTGCCTGAACCCTGACGGCAGGGAACGGTATGTAAATTACTTTAACCAGGTGAGCGGCGATAAGCCAAACATCAACCCGATGGCGCGGGAGCATTTTGAGCCCTGGCCGGGCGGTAGGTCTAACCATTATTATTTTGACCTGAACCGTGACTGGGCCTGGCAAACCCAACAGGAAACGCAGGAGCGACTAAAGCTGTACCGGCAGTGGATGCCCGAGGTCCATGTGGATTTTCACGAGCAGAGCTATAATGAACCCTACTATTTTGCACCGGCGGCAGAACCGATCCATGTGGATGTAACGCCATGGCAGCGCGCATTCCAAGTAACGGTTGGCAAGAACAATGCAAAATATTTTGACGAGCAGGGCTGGCAGTATTTTACCAAGGAGAGGTTCGATTTGCTCTACCCTTCCTATGGCGACACTTATCCCTTGTATAACGGTGCGGTAGGAATGACCTATGAGCAGGGTGGCATCGGTGCCGGACTGATCGTAACAACGACAGATGGAGATACCCTGACCCTGAAGGACAGGATAGACCACCACTATACTACCGGTATGGCGACACTGGAAACGGTTTCCAAACACGCAGATAAACTGGTAGATGAGTTTAAGCTATATTTTGAGCGTTCGGTAGCGGCTCCTCCGGGAATCTATAAAACCTATGTGGTAAAGGCGCAGAATATGAGCAGGATCAAACGCCTGGCGGCCTTACTGGACAAGAATGGAATTGAATATTCCTTCGGTCTGGACAAGGCGATGCGCGGCTACAATTATGAGAACAAAAAAACGGAGGGATTTAAGTCTGAACGCAACGACCTGATCCTGAACCTGCAGCAACCTGCCGCGGTGCTGGCCAATGTGCTTTTTGAACCGCAGACGGCTGTGAGTGATTCCAATACTTATGACATTACAGCATGGTCGCTTCCTTATGTTTACGGGCTGAAGGCCTATGCGCTGAAAGAATCCGTAAAGGGTTTGTATGTCGCTCCTGAGGAGAAATCTGAACAGATTCAGGCGATAGACAAACCTTATGCCTGGATATTTAACTGGGGTGCTGTTGCTGATGCACAGGTCTTGCTGGCCTTGCAGAAAGCAGGCATAAAGGTACGTTCGGCAGAAGAGGGTTTTGTGGTGGGTGAGCGCAGTTTCCCGATGGGTACTTTGCTGGTGTACCGGGCCGAGAATGAGCGGCAGATCAAAGGGCTGGCCGCAAAGGTGGACAGGATCGTAAAGGATCTTGGCTCAATTTGTTATCCGGTAGCCAGCGGATCTGTGGATAAGGGTAAGGATCTGGGCTCGTCGGTATATCCTGTTTTGACTGTTCCGAAAATTGGGCTTTTATCAGGTCCCGGTACCTCTACCCAGAATGTAGGCGAGGTATGGCATTTCTTTGAGCAGGAGCTGAACCATACGGTGGCGCTGCTAACTGCCCAGAACCTCGATAACCTGGATCTGAATAAAATAAATTTACTGGTGATACCCGATGGCCGTTATGATGAGGAGATCTGCGAAAAGCTGGAGGGCTGGATTTCCCGGGGCGGGAAGCTGATCTTGTTTGAGGATGCCATATCAGGCTTTGCAGGCAAGAAGCCGTTTAATGTGAAAATCAAGGAGATTGCGAAGGATACTGCTAAAACCAGCCTGAGCAAAAAGTATGGCGAGCGGAACCAGGACGATCTTGCCAATTCTATTCCCGGGGCTATTTTTAAGGTAACTCTGGACAGAAGCCATCCGCTTACGGCGGGATTGGGCGATTACTATTATGCGCTGAAGACCGACGACAACATCTATGAACCACTGAGCAAGGAGTGGAACGTTGGGATGCTGACAACAGATTCCTATGTGGCGGGTGTTGCGGGCAAGACGGTACAGAAGCGTCTGAACAACGGCATGTTGTTCGGTGTTCAGAAATTGGGCCGGGGCCATGTGGTGTATCTGGGCAGCGATATTCTGTTCAGGTCCTTTTGGGAAAGCGGAAAGCAAATGTTTTTAAACGCAGTTTTTTTAGGAGATTAGGGGATGATTAGAGTTTATCAATTCAGCTTCTTTCCCGCATCAATTACTGCCTGGTTCACTTCCCTGACCCGTTCTACATCCATTTTCTCGACCGCACGATCGTAGGTTAACAGCCCGTTCACTTCATGTTCCACATCGGTAGTTTGCGTGTAGACCGCTACGCTCAGACCTTTATACCGCATCAGCTGCTCTACCTGATCCATCAGGAGTACGTACTTATCAGTCAGCGCATTTTTTGTCGGTTCATAACCATAGGCATTGTTTTCTACCGGCCACATATGACCCCTTACAAACAGACCCACCCCTCCGAATTCACCTAAAGATGCTGCCCGCTTGTCGTCGGGTTGTGATGCATCATTCGGCCCGATGTAGATGTGTGTGTCCACAAAATCTCCGTTGCCCGGATCACCTTCTGCTTTCTGGTAGCCCGGATTGTTGTTGAAGCCCGAGTTGCCGTTAACCAGCCTCGAAGGATCGTATTTCTTTACCCAGTCTGTAATTTCCTTTACATCAAATGCACCCCAGTTCTCATTGAATGGCACCCAGGCAATAATAGACGGGGAATTGTATTGGTCGTCCATCATCGCTTTAAGTTCCTTGCGAAAGACCGTTCTGTTCTTTGCCGTATCTTCATGCTGGTACCAGATGGCGGGCATGTCCTGCCATACCATCACACCAAGCTTGTCTGCCCAGTAATAGAAGCGTTTAGGCTCGGTTTTCATGTGTTTCCTGATCAGGTTGAACCCTGCTTTTTTGGTGAATTCTACATCATATTTTAAGGCTTCTTCAGTAGGTGCGGTCAAAATGCCGTCGGGCCAGTAGCCTTGATCGAGCAGACCAACCTGCATAACGAATTTGTCGTTCAGCAAAGGCCTCACTACACCACCGACTTTACCCAGCTTAACCTCGCGCATGCCAAAATAGCTGCTCACCTCGTCGGTAACATTGCCGCTTTTATCTTTCAGGGTAAGTTTAAGGTCATAAAGGAATGGCTCCTCAGGACTCCATAGCTTAGGGTTTTTAATGGGGATATAAAATGCCGTTCCGGCCGTACCTGTTGCTTCCGCTACCACGGCTTTTCCGTCAAGGGCAGTAGCCGATACCTGGGCATCACTTGCATTTACCGTTAGTCTAAGGCGGCTGCTTGCCAGATCGGGCGTGATGCGGATATTTTTGATGTAATTTTTATTCACCGGCTCCAGCCATACCGTTTGCCAGATTCCCGATGTGAAGGTATAGTCACCGCGCGGTCCGTTCTTGCCTGAAGGCGTCCGGCCGTCATTAGGATCGTGCGCCGCAACAATCAGTGTATTCGTGCCTTGTTTTAAAAATGGCGTAATGTCCAGGCTGAAGGCGTCATATCCTCCGGCATGGCTTCCTGCTTTCTCTCCGTTCACAAAGATGGTGGCGTCATGATCGACCGCGTCAAAATGCAGGAGCACTTGTTTGTCTTTCCAGGTTGCTGGAATTTGAATACTCCTTTTGTACCACATGTTGATTTCCTGTTTGCGCTCGATGCCAGAGAGGACAGCCTCAGGGCAATAGGGAACAAGGATTTGTTCGGTCTTTCCGTTAAAATTGATCGGCTTATTTGGATTTAAAGCGTTAGCTGCCGTTTTGCCTCCAATATAATCCCACTTGCCGTTCAGGTTCATCCATTCCTTGCGCTCCAGCTGCGGGCGCGGATATTCAGGAAAAGGGATCTTGGCTTCCATTGCTGCTTTTGTCCATTTGGTAGGCAGTTTGGCAACCTGGGCTTTGGCAAGTTGAACTGAAAAAGAGCCAATAATCAACAGGCTATATAAAAAGAGGTTGGTGGTATTTTTCATTATCGGGTTTGAGAAATAGAGTTAGTAACGTTAAGTTTTGACCAATATAGTAAAAGTTTTTTTTCTATGTTTGAGTATGCTGACGCTCAACCTCTTTACTATTGTCAACCTCATCGTTCTCGCACTCCTTATGGGAGTAAGAAAGGTGAATACGACAGCCAATAAGGTCCTTGCGGGGATCATCGTACTTCCGGCTTTCGCTTTTTTTATCAATTACCTGATCGTCATTGATTTTATTGAGCAGATGCCTTTTCTGCTGGGATTTAATGTTTCCTTTTTATGGGCTCCTTTTGTATTGTGGTATGTGAAGCTGATGCTCAGACAAGAGGTCAGGATGAATGTTGGTAAAGTGTTTCATGCCATACCACTGCTGCTCGATATTGCATTTGGAATCTATGTAGAACTGCAGCCTGAAGCGTATGTGAGGGAATTGGTCGGCAATTTGCAGAAGAGCATCTTTCCCTGGCAAATTGAAGCGTTAAATTCCATGATGCTGGTGCAGATTCTCAGCTACCTCGGGTACAGTTTTTATCTGGTCAAAAAATGGAAGGCGGATAATGAAACCAATGTGCTGATGTCGCTCAAATTGAAATGGCTAAAGCAGTTTTTAACGGTGCTTTTTGTATTGAATATCCTGCTTGTGCTGTCCTATACCGTGTTTACGCCTGTAGAGGTAGATTATTACGTGGTGCCGATTTTGTACGATGTATTTTATTTCTGGGTGGTTTATAAAAGCTTTAGCTCCTCGGGTATCTTCGCCGATTTTAAGTACAATATTAACATCAAAGAAGAAATCGCCAGTAAAGAAAAATATTCAGGCTCTGCGCTGAAGCGCGAGCAGGTACTATTGTACAGGGAACTGCTTGACGGCTATATGGAAGCCAGGCAGCCTTATAAAGATCCGGAACTTAGTCTGAGCAAACTGGCTCTGGATACTGCGATTCCCCAACACCACCTGTCTCAGCTGATCAATCAGGAATTCGGGAAGAATTTTTTCGATTTCGTCAATGTATACCGGATAGATAAAGCTAAGGAGCTGATGAAGGATAAATCAACCGGCAACCTTACGCTGGAGGCTATTGGAGCAGCATCTGGCTTCGGTTCGGCGACCGCCTTTTACAGGGCCTTCAAAAAACATACAGGAATTACGCCCAGCAATTACCTCAAAAACTAAGCGATGCTGACACTCAATATCTTTACCATTGTTAACTTGGTTCTGCTCTCACTGCTGATGGGTGTGCGTAAGGTCAATACAACTGCCAACAAATTGCTGGCTGTAATTATTGTGCTGCCGGCCTTCACCTTCCTGGTGAATTATCTGACAGCAATCGATTTTGTAAGCAAGATGCCCATATTGCTGGGCTTCAACGTATCTTTCCTTTGGGCGCCGGTGATCTTGTGGTATGTCAAACTCATGCTGAAGCAACAGGTGCACATCCATTTAGGAAAGCTCATTCATGCAGTTCCTATGCTGATCAATATCGCTTATGGACTTTATCTTGTGGAGCAGTCACCGGCCTACCTCACGACGTTATCCGAAAATCTGAGAAATTACATTTTCCCCTGGCAGATTGAGGCGCTGAACGCACTGATTATGTTCCAGTTGATCGGATATCTGGTGTATAGCCTGTACCTGGTCAGAAAATGGAAGGCCGAAGAAGGACAGCATGAACTGATGAGCATCAAGATCAAATGGCTGAACCAGTTTCTGATCGTTCTTTTCGGACTCAGTTTACTTTTGGGCTTTTCCCATTTATTTTTCACACCGGTTGAGGTAGACTATTATGTGGCGCCCGGCCTGTATAATATATTTTATTTCTGGGTGGTATATCAAAGCTTCAGCTCCTCGGGGATTTTTGCTGACTTTACCTACAACATCAATATCAAGGAAGAAATCATCAGCAAGGAAAAATACCTGGGCTCGGCGCTGAAACAGGAACACGTAGAACAATATAAAAAAATACTGATCGGGCATATGGAAACCAGCCAGCCTTATCGCGATCCCGAGCTTAGTCTCAGTGGGCTGGCCTCAGATACCGGTATTCCAGCGCACCACCTGTCTCAGATGATCAATCAGGAGTTTGGCAAAAATTTTTTCGATTTCGTCAATATGTACCGGATAGATAAAGCTAAGGAGCTGATGAAGGATAAGGCTACCGGCAACCTTACGCTGGAGGCTATCGGCGCGGTATCTGGTTTTGGCTCGGCGACCGCTTTTTACAGGGCCTTCAAAAAACACACCGGAATTACGCCCAGCAGCTATCTCAAAAACCTGAATCGGCCGAAAACAACTACCACTTTATAAAGCGATATACATTCAGGGCCTCAGGAGGCCCTTTTTTCGTGGTTCTGAATATAAGTTTGCAGTAAACACCAATTTTTATGCAAACCACTATTTTACCGCTCTCCCGGAAGTTATCGGATATCAGTATATCTACTGGTAGGACGACCGGAAGGGTGCTGAAATGCCTGGCTTTCGGCTTTCTCCTGATGGCGCAGTTGCAGCTTAAGGCACAGCTCAAAGACCCGGACTACATTAAGCTGACAGGTATCGATTACCAGACCGGTGATATCGATGAGGCCATGCGCCTGCTGCCTTTACTGGAAAAGAAATATCCGGACAATCCGCATGTGCTTACCGAGCGGGGAGGATGGCAATTGTACGGAGAAGGCGATGTCAATGCCGCACTGATTTCCCTGAGCAAGGCGGTGCGCCTGCTACCCGAAGACGACAACCTGCTGACCTTACGGGGTATCGCCTTTTTCCGTAAGGGACTGATTGAAAAAGCTATCGCAGATCAGGAAGCGGCCATAGCCATCAATCCTAAACCGGTCATGTTTTACATTAAGCTGGGCAATTACCAATATGCGCTGAAACAGTTTGGTCAGGCGCTGGCCACTTTTCTGAAAGCGGTTGAGGTAAAACCCGGTGCCGCTGAGGCCTATGGTGATGCTTTTGCGGCATACGCCGCGCTGAATAAGAGCGAGGAGCCCGCAAAACTATTTGAATCGGGGTTAAAGCAGCGGGGAATGGACATCGGTT
>DATFQH010000472.1:0-3457 GCA_035264385.1 Pedobacter sp. | reverse complement strand
GTTAACCCTGCGGTCCGGATCGTTCTCCCGGTCCAGGTACACTTGTATTTTATCTATCAGTTCAGCATCCAGGTTTTTTAGGGCAATCAGCTGGTTGGTGCCAAAGAATTCCTTACCATTGATCAAAATCCTGCTGGTGCCACGGCCGTTTACCAACACTTCACCACTCTCATTTACCTGCACACCGGGCAGCAACCTCAATAGCTCTTCTACGGCTGCATTGGGCCGGGTTTTAAATGCTTCGGCTGCGAATTCTATGGTGTCTTTCTTTACCGTTACCGGAGAACGTGCTCCGATAATCTCTACCTCGTCCAGGCTCTTTCCAGATAGTTTAATCACACCGAAATCGAGCATGCCGGGTTTCAGTTCCAGTTCTTTCCTGTAGGTATTGTAGCCGACATAGGTTACAATCAGCTTTAATGACCTTGTTGTGGGTAATCTGGAAAGCTGGAAAGTTCCATCATCCTTTGTAACTGTGTACGATACCAGCGAGGTATCGCGGGCGTTCACAATGGCGACGGTAGAAAATGCTAAGGGTTTGTTTGAAATGGAGTCGGCGATTTTGCCTTTCACAGCAGCATTGTTTTGGGCAAAAGAAAAAGAGGTCGCGGTAAAGCACAAAAATAGGAAAAGAAGGGTATTCTTCATGAGAGCGATAAGTACTTGGTCAGTTATAATTCGCCTGTAAATTAGGAAATTATTTGTACACTAGCCTTAAGGGGTTTAAAGATTTGGTATCTGAACCTATTTGGATACGATAAGGATAGATTCGGCTTCAATTGCTGACCTGCATCTGCTGACATTTGAAGAATCAAATCACAGAAAGATGAAAATTATACTAACAGGTTCATTAGGAAATATCAGTAAGCCACTCGCTATTGAACTGATAAAAAAAGGTCATGACATTACGATTGTCAGCAGTAATGCAGCAAAACAGGATGAGATAGAGGCGCTGGGCGCGACTGCAGCAATTGGTTCCCTCGAGGACGCTGATTTTCTCAGCCGAACATTTAAAGGGGCAGATGCGGTTTATACCATGGTTCCGCCGGGAAATTATTTTGACCCAAACTTTGATCTTATCGCTTATTATATCCGGCTGGGTGAAAACTATGCCCGGGCAATTGAAGCATCCGGAATAAAACGTGTGGTCAACCTCAGTACGATAGGGGGAAATCTAAAGGAAGGGAACGGCATTTTAGCTGGTGCGTATAATGTGGAACAAATTTTAAACCAACTTCCGGAAGCGGTGAGCATTGCGCACATGCGGCCAAATTCTTTCTACTACAACCTGCTGGGCTATATAAATGGCATAAAATCTGAAGGGGTGATTGCTGCCAATTACGGCGGCGACCATGTGATTCCGTGGGTATCTCCATCGGATATTGCAACGGCAGTTGCAGAGGAACTGCTGAGTACGGTTAGCGGAAGAAAAGTCAGATCTGTGGCCAGTGAGGATCTTTCAGGCAACGAAACCGCAAAAATTCTGGGAGAGGCTATAGGAAAACCCGACCTGACCTGGGAAATCATATCTGATGAGGAGACATTGAATGGACTGGTGTCGATTGGTATGAATCCAAACATTGCCGCGGGACTGGTAGAAATGTATAGTGCGCTACATAACGGCACACTAGCGGCAGACTATTACCGCAACAAACCAGTGGTGATGGGTAAAGTTAAAATGAAAGATTTCGCCAAAGACTTTGCAGCCGCGTTCAACCAATAAGCTTATATTAGCATATGGCACAATTTCATAGATTTAAAACCATCAGTGACTTTCATAAGTTCCGGGGACTGCCTAAGCCGCAACATCCTTTAATCAGTGTGATCGATTTGGCTGACGTGCAGCTGATGCCCGCAGGTGAAAATAGTCTGCTGCTTGATTTTTACTCCATAGCCCTTAAACGTAATTTCAACGCTAAAATCAGGTATGGCCAGCAGGAGTATGATTTTGATGAAGGGATCATGTTCTTCATGTCACCTGGTCAGATCTTCAGAATAGATGTAAAAGAAGATGTTCCAATAAACCATTCGGGCTGGATGTTGCTGATCCACCCCGAATTTTTACGGAACACAGCCGTGTTGAATCAGATTAAGAAATGCGAATTTTTTGACTATGCGGTACACGAGGCGCTTTTTCTGTCCGAGAAGGAGGAAAATACCATGACGGCAATTCTGCAAAACATTCAGCAGGAGTACCATTCCAATATTGACAGCTTTAGCCAGCAGGTAATGCTGGCCCAGCTGGAGCTTTTACTGACGTATTCGGATCGTTTTTATCACCGCCAGTTTCTCACCAGAAAGATATCGGATCATACGGTGCTTCACAAAATGGAACAAATACTTTCCAGTTGTTTTGACAATGATGCCACGGCTAAGGATGGATTACCGACTGTACAATATGTGGCTGAAGCGTTGAATATGTCGCCGAATTACCTGAGTAAATTGCTTAAGGTATTGACAGGACAGAGCACTCAGCAGCATATCCAGGATAAGCTAATTCAGCTGGCCAAAGAGAAGCTATCTGTTACAGAGTTATCTGTGAGCGAAATTGCTTATCAGCTGGGTTTTGAACATCCCCAGTCGTTCAGTAAGCTCTTCAAAGCTAAAACTAAACTTTCTCCGCTTGAATTCAGAGCATCGTTTGCTTAGCTGCATTCCCAGTTTCAGACAAATTGTCACTGGGTTGTCATTTGATTTTTACGGGATAACTGTTTATGTATTTATTGCGTTAGTTAAACAGAATAATAATTAATTTTTGAGGATCAGGCCTGTTTTTGGATAGAAGCGGGCCTGATTTTTTCAGTTATATCGATCATTCGCCCCAAAAAAGCAATGATTTGAGTATTTTGGTGTTTTTTGTCTTGATCCTGCAATCCTGCCAATCCTTCCACAAATCGCCTTTTTCCATCAATCTCACAGGCATTGTTTCCATATTGAAATCCCCCGGCTTCATTTTCAGATTCAGCTCCTTCCATTCCAGCGGAGCAGAAACATTGGGTTGTTTGCCCGGTCTCACTGAATAGGCTGCCGCCAGGGTATCGGCCTCATCGTTCTGAGAAAAATCCACAAACAGTCTTTTACCGCGTTTGTCTTTGGACACTTCTATGGTCGTGAAATCCGGAACCCGCAAATGAATCTCCTTACAGATCCGCTTCGCCAGCGTTCTCGCCTTTGGAAAAGAAAAGCATTTACAGGGCACAAAGATATGGATGCCTGTTTTACCGGAAGTCTTCACAAAAGCAGTCAGGTCCAGCTCATCAAAATATTTCTTCGCCGCTAAAGCTGTTTTTACCGCCTTGTTGAAATCATCATCAGAGGGATCTAAATCTATCGCGATAAACTCAGGCTGCTCCGGCCTGTGAACGGTAGTATTCCAGGGATTAAAATCTATGCAGCCCAGGTTTAACAGCCAGAGTAAAGCAGGCAGGTTGTTGCAGACCGCATAGTCAATGATGTC
>DATFQH010000471.1:0-7771 GCA_035264385.1 Pedobacter sp. | reverse complement strand
CTATAAAAATATTAGCACCCGGCGCTTCGGCAATATTTCCATCGCTATCCAGAAGCAGCGCTTCGTCAAAGCCCTTACTTCTGGCTTCGGTAGTTGCCAGGATAGAGTTTACATAATTGCCACTTACTTTGGCTTCGATAGGTGTCGACTTAGGATTGGGCCGCTCATAACTGGAAATCATTACCCGCTGCACTTTGTGGCCAAGATAGGCGTCCCATTCAAAGGCGCAGATCATGATGGAAACATCCTTTGCAGCTACCAGTGACATGTTGGGCGCACAAAAGATTAACGGACGAATATACGCATCCTTCAAATTGTTAAATTCCAGCAGTTTATATGTTTTTTTGATCAAATCGTCGATATTCCATTTAAATGGAATATGTACCAGTTCGGCAGAACGTTTTAATCTTTCAAAATGTTCTCTGGCTTTGAAAATCCTTGTTCCATTGTGTGTATGATAAGCTCTTAGTCCATCAAATACCGCATACCCGTAATGCAGCGACTGCCCATACAAACTGGTCGTCGTATCGCTGGCTTTTTCAAACCGGCCATTTAAGTAAAGTACCGTATTAGAATTGAAGTACTGCATTTTTATTTCGTGTATTTTGTATCAAATGTTTCATTAAAAAAGCGCCACTTTTGGGTGGCGCTTTGATTATTCTGTATTAAATATTCAATTATAGCGCCGTTTCCTTCTGAAGGATCAGGAGGAGAATCACATTAGTAATCACAGTAAATAAGACGCTTAATGAATTGTTCATGTTAATTCTTGTAGTTGTTGTTTTATAGAATCCAATTTACCTCTTGCACTTTAAAGTATCAATAGCCTATCAAAAATAAATTAAAAAAAATATAATTTTGTATTTTAACATACTAATAGAATTATATACCAAATGTATAGCCAACTACATATCTTAAATTGGATGTAACTATACCAGATATGAAATCGGTATTCAGTATAGGTTTTATGCAAGCATTATATTTTTGTCAGTTTTCTTCTTAAAATGCTCAAAGTCTTAGAAAAAGTTTAAGAAAATTGTGCTTTTGCATGCCCTTTTTCATAAGGGATCAAGACAAGAACACGGAATTTAAAAAACCAAAAAAAAGCCCTTTGAAAATTTCAAAGGGCTTTATAATATTGAATGAGTTAAATATTAAGCTATCCCTTCGGCCAGCACAATAATCTTGTTCTTTAAAACTTCAACCACACCACCTTTAATGTTAAAGACATCCTCACCGGTTTTGTTTTTAATGATCACAGGTCCATCTTCAAGGGTTGAAATAATCGGAGCATGGTCTTTCAGAATTTGGAAAGAACCCATTACACCTGGTACTGTAACCGCAATTACTTCACCTTCAAAAACTTTCTTGTCTGGGGTTAATATTTCTAGTGTCATTGTTTCTGTTACTAGTTTGCTTCAGCTAATAGTTTTTTACCTTTTTCGATGGCTTCTTCAATACTTCCTACAAGGTTAAACGCAGCCTCAGGATATTCATCAACTTCGCCATCCATGATCATGTTAAATCCTTTAATGGTGTCTTTGATGTCTACTAAAACACCTTTTAGACCCGTGAACTGTTCAGCAACGTGGAAAGGCTGAGATAAGAAACGCTGAACACGACGAGCGCGTGATACAACCAGTTTATCTTCTTCAGAAAGCTCATCCATACCTAAAATGGCGATAATATCCTGAAGTTCTTTGTAACGCTGTAAAGTTTCCTTAACACGTTGAGCAGTATTGTAGTGTTCATCACCCAAAACTGCAGGAGAAAGAATCCTTGAAGTAGAATCCAATGGATCTACCGCAGGATAGATACCAAGCTCAGCAATTTTACGCGACAATACAGTAGTCGCATCAAGGTGGGCAAAAGTAGTAGCGGGAGCAGGGTCAGTTAAATCATCCGCAGGAACATATACCGCCTGTACAGAAGTAATAGAGCCACGTTTCGTCGACGTAATCCGCTCCTGCATCAAACCCATCTCTGTTGCCAGAGTTGGCTGATAACCTACGGCAGATGGCATACGACCCAACAGAGCCGACACCTCAGAACCCGCCTGAGTAAAACGGAAGATGTTGTCAACGAAGAAAAGGATATCTTTTCCGGCGCCTTCACCATCACCATCACGGAAATATTCAGCAACAGTAAGTCCTGACAGTGCAACACGTGCACGCGCACCTGGAGGCTCATTCATCTGACCGAATACCAATGTAGCTTTAGATTCTTTTAATTTTTCAGTATCAACTGTTTTTAAATCCCATCCGCCTTTTTCCATTGAATGCAGGAATTCCTCACCGTAGTTGATTACACCAGATTCGATAAACTCACGCAAAAGGTCATTACCTTCACGTGTACGCTCACCCACACCAGCAAATACAGAAAGACCTGCGTAAGCTTTAGCGATGTTGTTTACCAGTTCCATGATCAAAACGGTTTTACCAACACCCGCACCACCGAACAAACCGATCTTACCACCTTTTGCATAAGGCTCCAGCAAGTCGATTACTTTGATACCGGTAAAGAGCACTTCAGTTTCAGTAGAAAGTTCTTCGAATTTCGGAGGAGCATTGTGGATAGGTTTTCCGCCGGTTTTGTCAACCGCACTGATACCATCAATAGCTTCACCAACAACATTGAACAAACGACCTTTAATCTGATCACCGATCGGCATTTTGATAGGAGCACCTGTATCAACTGCATTCATTCCACGAACCAAACCATCAGTCGAGTCCATTGCGATTGCACGTACACGGTCTTCACCAAGATGTTGTTGAACTTCTAAAACGACTTTCTGTCCGTTTTCTTTTTCAATCTCTAATGCAGAGAAGATTTGAGGTAAATGAGCAGCGTCAGCAAAACTCACGTCAACTACCGGTCCTATAATCTGCGCTATTTTTCCAATGTTAGGCATATATTGTTTTGGGTAAAATTATAAATATCAATTTGTTAAAGGCCCTTTTATAAGCCCACAATTCGGTTTGCAAAGTTAAAATTTTTAAACAAGAATTGCATATATAAATAAAAAGTTTTTCCACAGTTTTTTATTCGATATTTTCGCTTCATCAAAAGCTGCTTAAACCGCCTGCAATTAAGCGATTTAAACCCAGCTTTCAGTGTTTATAAATTTAGTTTTACCGACATCCTATGAAAAGAATATTAGTAACAGGCAGCAACGGACTCCTGGGTCAGAAGATCACAGAACGTATTATACAAACAAAGGCATTTGATCTGATTGCGACTTCCAAAGGTGCCAACCGCTATCCGGTGCAGGAAGGATACACATATGCAGAAATGGATATACTGGATCCGGATAATGTGAAATCTGTGATCGAAACATACCGGCCCGATGCCGTTATACATACAGCAGCCATGACTAATGTCGACACCTGTGAAGACCAGAAGGAATTGGCTTACAATTTAAATGTCGGAGCAGTTAAGACCCTGATCAGTCTATGTGAAGAGTTGAACATTCATCTCATCCACCTTTCAACCGATTTTATTTTTGATGGTAAAAATGGACCTTACGACGAGGAAGCGGAGCCCAATCCGCTAAGTTATTACGGAATGACCAAGTTGCAGGCCGAAGAGGCACTCTTAGCATCTTCCTGTAAATGGGCAATTCTGCGAACCATTATTGTTTATGGTATTGTCAGCGACATGAGCCGCAGTAATATCGTACTGTGGGCAAAGGGTGCCTTAGAAAAAGGAGCGCCCATCAATGTGGTAAACGACCAATGGCGCATGCCGACTCTTGCTGAAGACCTTGCCGACTGCTGTCTTCTTGCTGCAGAGAAAGAAGCGCAGGGAATATACAACGCATCAGGAAAAGACATGATGAGTATTTCCGAATTGGTCGAAAGGGTAGCCGATCACTGGGGGTTGGACAAAAATCTAATTCATGAAGTTAGTGCCCAAACGCTGAACCAAACGGCAAAACGGCCGGCTAAGACTGGGTTTGTTCTAGATAAAACCATAAGAGAACTGGGCTATCAGCCACATAGTTTTGAAGAAGGTCTTACTTTTTTAGACAGCCAGCTAAAAAAATAGTGCAGGTTACATTTTCTTTAGGAGTACTGTTATCCCATGTCCGTTGAAAATTTTGATAAATACCTGCCTGATGTTCAGGCCTGAAGAAGTTCATCCAAATAATTTTATTAAAAAAATTGTGAATTTGGATTTCAAGCGTTACTTTTGCAGTCCGTTAGAGAACGGCACGTGTTGCTGAAACACATATTGCATTCGTAGCTTAATTGGATAGAGCACCTGACTACGGATCAGGAGGTTAGGGGTTCGACTCCCTTCGAGTGCACAAAACAAGTTTCCCATGCGGGGAAAGATTCTTGAAAACAATAAAGCCTTTAGATAAAATCTGAAGGCTTTATTGTTTCTAAGTATTTGTATCGTAAAAACATAGTTGACACGAATACCGGACTACCTGCGTTCACCGGCCTGCTGACGCCACATCGCATAATACAAGCCTTTTTGTTCAATCAGATCCTGATGTCTTCCCATCTCAGAGATTTTACCTTTTTCCAGCACATAGATGCGGTCTGCGTGCAGTATGGTGGAAAGCCGGTGTGCAATAAGTATAGTCATTTGCTTTCCGGAACTCGAAATTTTGCGGATCGTACTGGTGATCTCTTCCTCTGTCAGCGAATCTAAAGCAGAGGTGGCTTCATCGAATATAAGCAAATTAGGCTGGCGTAGCAGGGCGCGGGCAATTGAGATGCGCTGTTTTTCTCCGCCTGAAAGTTTCATTCCCCCTTCACCCAAATTGGTATGAATCCCATTTTCCGCTTTGGCAATCAGTTTGTCTGCTGCAGCCTGGTGCAAAGCATCCAGTAATTCCTGCTCGCTGGCAGTAGGTTTGGAAAAAAGTAGATTGTGTTTGATGGTTCCTGCATACAATTGTGTGTCCTGGGTAACAAAGCCGATTTGTCTCCTTAAGGGATTATAGCGAATGGCTGTGGAAATGATATCATTATAATATATCTGACCTGAAATGGGACTATACAGGCCTACGAGCAACTTGACCAAAGTAGATTTTCCTGAACCGGAGGGGCCCACAAAAGCTATGGTCTCTCCCGAAGAAATTCCAAACGACAGCCCGTCTATTGCATTATAACCCGCGGTTTTGTGTTTGAATACGACATTGTGAAAATGTAGGGAGCTGAGTGGCCCGAGTTCTACAGAATTCTCCGGCCTTTGCTCTACCGGTTTATGCATGATCTGGTCGAAGGTTTGAAGCGAAGCATTGGCTTCACGGTAGAAAATGATCATGTTGCCAAGGTCCTGCAAAGGCGTAAATATGGCCACAGAAATGAACTGCATTGCGATGAGCTCGCCGGTGCTGAGTACATTCCGGAAGATTAACCAAAGCAAGATGAACAAAATAGATTGCTTGAGAACCGCTAACAGGATGCTCTGAAAAAAAGCAAGACTACTGACCTGCCGCGCTTTAATCAACTCCAGGCGGAAAATATTTTTAGTCAGTTCATTCAGTCTCCTTATTTCGAAAAAAGTAAGGCCGAAACTTTTTACCAGTTCAATATTGCGGAGACTTTCGGTAATTACACCTGCCTGCCGGTCGGTTTGCCGGTTGATGGAACGCTGAATGAATTTGATTTTTTTTGAAATTAAACCTGTCATTGAGCCCAGCAAAAGCACCCCAACAAAGAATACAGGTGCTAGCAGCCAGTTTCTGCTGAGGCTATACCAGATCAGGAACGCTACGCCGACCAGGGAAGAAAAGAGCACGTTGATGAAGGCGTTGATAAATCGTTCTGAATCAGTTTTTACTTTTTGCAAAACCGAAAGCGTTGTGCCACTCCGGCCTTCTTCGAATTCCTGGTAGGAAAGGCGCAGAGTCTGCTTGAGTCCGTCATTAAACATGCGCATGCCAAAGCCAGCTACTGCCTTTCTCATGTAATAATCCTGGAAGGCCTTAAATAGCCTGGAGAGTATTGCAATGCCCAGGGCCAATAGCAGCCAGTAGGTTATGGATTGCAGGTGTCCTTCTTTTGTATTGTTGTTGTTTATTTTGGTGAATCGGTCAATGATCTCTCCGAAGATGATAGGATCAAGTAAACTCAACACCTGCGCAACTGTGGCCAGTGCCAGCGACAGGTAAATCAATGGGCGGCTTTGCCTAAGGTATTTCCAGAGTAATTTCATTTACAAGATAAACCCTCCCGGCAACCGGGATGTTTTTGTGTACTGAGTTATTTACCTTAAGGGGTTGACTCGAACTGATTTAGACAGAAAACAAAGGAGAAAATAATAGAGCGTATGATCATACATTTACTCTTTAAATTCCGTTGTTTTGACTGAGTATTTTGCCGGGCTGTAGAAATTACAGATCCCTTAAAGAGCAAAAGGATCTCTCCAATATCATAGCCTTAAAACCAAGGTAGTTGAGCGGAACTTTGATATTCTCGACTTTTTGCGTAGAAGATCAAGGCATCCGTTGCCCATTGCGAGTAGTAGCTTCCTCAATTAAAAATAAATTTATAAAGCTCAAACTTTTGTCTTATATTGCTCGTATAGAGATAGATATGAAACATATGCATGAAGGTTTTATTTTAGAATCAGCAATCAGAAGACAAGGTTTTTCTGCCCACGATATATCTCGGGCGCTGCGATCAAACAGAAGAATGGTGTACAATTGGTTTAGCCAACGGGACCTGGATCCGGAAGTAATTAAAAAAATTGGAAACGCGATAAATTATGATTTTTCTGAAGACTTCCCAGAGAACATTTTGAAAAGTAAAGAGGATAAGAAAAAGGCGAAGGTCAAGGTGGAATATTCCTGAAAGGAAAATATGACCGTTTTACATAAATTGAAGGTAAACAAAGCCCTCAATTCCAATGTCCCATTATTTCTTACTTAAATCAGCTTTAACGTGATCGATCCATTGGTGCCGCGGCAGGTGCCTAAGGTTACGTTCCGGTATAAACCCTGTGATATTTGTTGGTTCAGTATCTGTCCACGTAGCCTTGCGGTCAGGAATCAGAAGATAATAATCTGCAAAAGGTAATTTTGTCTGTTCAGATACCCCCATGTAATCCATCATACCCAGCGTACGGTCGCCATACCTCCTCATTTTGCTGCTCTGCTTCGAAATGTAAAAGAAATACTCGGTCGAGCTTCCGCCAAGATCGTCAAAAATCAAGGCTATCCTTTCAGGTGTCTTTAATATAGAATCAGCATATAAAGTAGTGGAAGGCATCGAATAGAATTGCTCCTTCGACAAAGGGATTTCCTCATAAACCCTCTTATATCCGGCCAGGATCTCAGGCGTATTAGAGCGGGCCCACTTCGGGTCTTTATTAGGCTTTTCATACATGGATTTGATACCAGGAAGGTTAGCCCTGACGTTGTCCGGAGATAACCTCAGGTACGTGTTGCCCTGTACCACCGGTTGAGTATAAAAATAAGGAAGAAGATAGCTCCAGCCAGAATTCCCACCACCATTACCTCTCAGATCTACAATAAGATGTTTTGCTGATCTGATCAGCGAATCGTTTTTTTCAATGATTTGTTTAATCTTGTCGTCACGATTAAATGAACCTATAGACAGCAACACATTATGCTCATCCAGCTTTTTGCAATCGAGACCGTAATTGTAGTTGCGCCAGGTTCGGAATTCAGCACTTTCATAATCGGTCATAGCAGATGGATAAACTTTTCCCCATACCTCGAAATTCCAGACAAATAAAAGACCCCCATGCTGCCTAACCGGGAAATCAGGTGTCATCCAATCATACCGGT
>DATFQH010000470.1:0-3990 GCA_035264385.1 Pedobacter sp. | reverse complement strand
CGTGATCTGGGTGCTTCGATAGATTTGTCTAAGCTTGGTGAGCAGGATCTGATTAAGGTATTGTTTGCTGAGAACATTGGCGTGGTATTCCAGGCTGATGCTGCTGCCGAATCGATACTTTCTGCCAATGGCGTTGCTTTCCATAAAATTGGTGAGGTAACCACCGAAGCTACATTGAGTATTCAAAACAATGGCAATGAGACACTGGATCTTGACATCGATCATTTGAGAGATGTTTGGTTTAAAACTTCTTATTTACTGGATACCAAACAAAGCGGGCCGGTGAAAGCTAAGGAGCGTTATGACAATTACAAAAACCATGTTTTAAAATATAATTTCCCTGCACAGTTTGATGGCAAAAAACCTGTGATTGATGCTGCTAAGCCTCGTCCCAAAGCGGCCATCATCCGTGAGAAGGGAAGTAATTCTGAACGCGAACTGGCCAATGCCATGTACCTTGCCGGTTTTGATGTAAAGGATGTACACATGACCGATTTGATCTATGGCCGTGAGACACTGGAAGATATCCAGTTTATTGGTGCTGTAGGCGGTTTCTCTAATTCGGATGTTTTGGGATCGGCCAAGGGATGGGCGGGTGCATTCATGTACAACGAGAAGGCCCGTGTTGCACTGGAGAATTTCTTCAGTCGTCCGGATACTTTATCGGTAGGTGTATGTAACGGTTGTCAGTTGTTCGTTGAGCTTGGTCTGATCAATAAGGATCATGAAGTAAAACCTAAAATGCTGCACAACGCAAGTCATAAACATGAGAGTATTTTTACTTCGTTAACTATACCTGAGAACAACTCGGTAATGCTGTCTACATTGGCGGGAAGCACCCTTGGGGTATGGGTATCGCATGGTGAAGGTAGATTTCAGTTGCCTCTTGAAGAAGGAAAATACAGGATTGTGGCTAAGTATGCTTACGATACCTATCCTGCAAGTCCGAATGGTTCTGACTACAATACGGCAATGATCTGCGATGAAACAGGCCGTCATCTGGTAATGATGCCGCACATTGAGCGTTCATTGTTCCAGTGGCACTGGGCTAATTATCCACAAGGGCGCAAAGATGAGGTTACTCCATGGATGGAAGCCTTTGTTAATGCGAGAAAGTGGATTGAAGTGCAAAAGTAGTTACTCTACTTTAAAT
The DNA here is from genome assembly GCA_035264385.1 of Pedobacter sp. Lineage (GTDB taxonomy): Bacteria > Bacteroidota > Bacteroidia > Sphingobacteriales > Sphingobacteriaceae > Pedobacter. The sequence goes on along the minus strand of DATFQH010000470.1, from coordinate 2,837 downwards.
CGGTAAACATGTCGTCCGAGTAAACCATAAGTGGTGCCCGCCGCCAATGGTGACATAGCCCTTAAACCAAAGCGTATCACCTACATTGTACCATGGGCGATCTGTATGCAGGTAAACCTTCTCCTGCGGATGATATTCGGCCAATGATTTCAGTCCGTCAATGAGGCGATGAAGGGGACTGATTTCTGTTCTGGAAAAAGCCATGAATAAAAAAACGGCTGCCAGACTGCCTATAACAATTGCCCGCTTCATTATGGCGCTACCCCTACTTTAATCACAGAACTGGCACTTCCGATCGTGCCTTCCATATCACTGCCCTGCAGGTTAACCGAATACCTTCCTGACACATCAGAGGTATAAAACACCACCCTCGCTTTTCCGGAAGCGTCGGTATAGATATCGGGTTTCCAGTATATGGTAGGCCTGAAATCTGGTTCAGCTGCATTGGCGTTGTCCGACCTATACTTAGGACTGTAGAATTCCAGTGGGCGCATTACTGGCTGTGGCCGGTAGCTGGCGATATCAGGTTTATTGATTTTAAACCAACCCCTGTCACTCCTGGTTGTTATGCCAATGACAGCGATATCAGGAGTATTATTAGTCAGCACATTGGCCCGGTATTCAAGATACCCTGCTGATTCCGGATAGTTGATCTTGTAAAATGGCTGACGGGTGTAAAGCCTTGAATATCCTGAGGAATCAGTTTTCGGATGGTGGGTATCTACCTCCAATATAAAATCTACTGCCTGAAGTAAAGAAGCTTGCGAGGCAAGTATCTCCGGACCGGTATAGCTGATCTTGCTCGGTCGCTCAAGATAGTTCGCCGTATATTTCCGGCTGTAAAAGACCTCCAGTCCTACGAAACCATCGATTTTGAACTCGCTTAACTGCTCGATCAACTGATCTGTAGTTGGCGCTACGTCCAGCTTGACCGGCAGTCCACCGCCATCAATCTCTATTACAACCATGTATTTGTTCAGTTTTAAGGTTGGTAACCCGTCTTGTAAAACCACCTTTATTCCAGGCAACTTCTGTTTCAAGAGCTCATATAGGTTCAGTACACCCGATTCTTTGATGTCCTTTTCATCAAGGGCCAAATCTGAGCCCTTAGAAATATTTCTGTTATAAGAGCCCTTAATCAGCTTCCGGTCCACGATCTTTACCTCCTTTAAGGCAATCCCGGTTTGTTTCAAACTTTTCTCTTCAGACTTTTCAACCATACGTTTCACATAATTGAGCTGGGCAGGATCACTGTTCACATACCAGGGCAGGATTTGATCGAGCAACCTGTCGGCTGCCAGTGCAGGCTTGAAGCGGTCTACGGTCACTTCCCCAAAATTCATAGACTTGCCCTTGGGTGTTTTGGCTTGTATGAAAAATGAACCGGAATCAATTGGTGGCAAATTCTGAAACGTATACCTGCCGTTCTGATCTGCGGCTGTTTCGGTGATGAAAAATGGCTTTTTAGAGGAAATGAGTACCTGTGCACCGGGAATTGGCTTCCGGGCTACGTTATTGACTAGACCGGTCACCTTAAAAAACGGCTCTTCTTTGAAGCTGATCCTGCCCGCAGTATCAAAAACTGCCTTCCAGTCGTAACCGGTCCAGCCTTGGGTCAGCATCAGCTGGTCCAGCGCCTTTAGGGCTTCCAGGTTCCTGCTGAAATAATAACCCGGAGTTTCTATTTCTCCCTTCAGTTCAGCACCCAGTAAAAGGGTGGGTGCCATATTAAAATTACCTTCGCTGTCAGGTTTCACCTGTGAGTCATCTGTTACGGCCAGTGAAAAACTACCGCTTACCGGAGTTCCGGTTTTATCTTTGACTGTCAGATCTAATACTACGCTATCCCTTTTCAGGTAGTTGTTCTTATTGCCTTCCAGAATGATCTGCAGGGTATCCGGACGGGTAATATATACCATTCTTTCGTTCAGTGGTGTCCGGTTGCGCAACAAACTGAACCGGGTGATGCCGGCAGGAAACCTGTCCCTGGCGATCCGGTAGCTTTTTTTATTCATATCAAGGCGCTCCAGATAAGTTAAGGTTCCCCTGGAAACACCTGTGAGAAAATAACTGCTATCAGCATGCATGGCCTGAGCAGTCGATGAAACCTTTACTTCCAAGCTATCACCTTCCGTTTGGCCACTGATGTTCATAACTGTACCAGAAAGCTTTACGGCTGGAAGTTGGTATGTTGATGTCAACTCCTCAGGCTGCTGGACCCGCGCGAAATAGGTTTCTCCAGGTTTAGGTTTCAAGGTGAAGGAGCCCATTCCCTTGTACGAGCTGGCAAAGACAGCAACTTCATTCTCCTTGCTGTCGTATACCTTTCCTGAAATATCGATTCCTTTTCCGTTCTCGGCTATGGATTTAAAGCCGACTGTCGATTGCAGTCCAGCCACAAGGTAACCGCCCTCGGGCAAAAACTGGAGGTCAACCTGCTCAGGGCGGTTCGCATTCAACGGAACTATTAAACGCTGATTACCATCGTTCTTATGCAGGGTTTTTAGTTCCAGCCGCAGGTTCCGTCCGTCAGTTTTATCTTTGAGTTCGTAATTCAGGGCCAGCTTCCCTGCTACTGTTGTTTGCAAATTTTCTTTTTTCCGTATCCTGTCGCCCTCCATAAGCTTTACTTCAATTTCCCGAAGCCCGGCAGCCGTCTGATCGGAGTTGCTCAGAACCACTTCAGCCTGGATCTGGTTCATCTCTCCATTTCTGACCACCTTTGCTGTCGACTTTACCAGCCAGGTATCTTTAGCTGGTACCCCGAGGTAAAACCTTTTGCTGAAAAACTGATGCGCTCCGAAATTCTGCATCCAGTTGGTGTAAGCCCGAAAGGT
>DATFQH010000469.1:0-9558 GCA_035264385.1 Pedobacter sp. | reverse complement strand
CGAAAGAAAGGATCAGGTCGTTAAGCAATACGCCGAAGAATACGCCAGCGCATACCACTTAAAAATGAACCATATGGTCGAACGCCAGATGCGCTCAGCAATCTCCTCCATCGGATCTTTTTGGTATTCTGCCTGGATAGACGCCGGGCAGCCTGAGCTCAGGTATTAAGCTACGTCGTTTTTTTCTTCTAAAACTGCAGGTTCTTCAACAGCAGCAGGCTTTTTATTAAACCTCGATTTCAACGCAGCAAATATTGCCGGGAAGAACGTAACCACAGCGATCACCACGATAACGACATCAAAGTTGGCTTTCACTACTGGGATCTGTCCAAGGAGAAATCCAGCCATAAGTAAACTTACGATCCAGGCAACCCCGCCAATTATATTAAACAGCGTAAAGCGGCCGAAAGGCATCTTAGCCACACCAGCCACAAAGGGAGCTATAGTTCTGAAAATGGGAAGAAAACGACTGAAAATAATGGCTTTACCGCCATGCTTTTCGAAAAACATATGCGACTGGTTATAATACTCCAGCTTAAGGATCCGGTTCTTTTCCTTGAAGACCTTTACCCCCAGAAAAGAGCCCAGTTTATAGTTGAGAGAATTTCCCAGTATGGCAGCCACGGTCAGCAGGATCAGCATCACCCAGATACTTAAACCTGTGTTTCCGCCTGCGATAAGTGTTCCCATCGCAAACAGCAACGAATCTCCGGGAAGGAATGGCGTAACCACAAAACCAGTTTCAGCAAAAATGATGAGAAAAAGAATGGCGTAAGTCCAGTTCTGATAATCTTTGATGATTTCTTCCAGATGCTTGTCGATGTGGAGCAGAAAATCAAGTAAAAACGAAAAAAGTTCCAAGTTCTATAAATTAAGCCCAAAAGTAAAAATATCATGGCAATAACCATGATATTTTTAAACCTTATATTGTCATAATTAATCCTGAGGAGCTACATGGGCCACCAATACGGTTTCAGAGGGACCGTCAACCCAGATGGTGTAATTTTTACCAGCTTCAAGCAAAGGATCTATCAGCAAAGGCTCTGTTACAGTTGCGGCATTGATCTTGATCTTGGTTCCCGGAGCTAAAGCAAAATATTTGGAGGTCAGGCCGAATCCCATTGAATGCAACACCTCACCGTCTTCAGTAAGGAAATTCATCACATTGTTGAGATTATGGTTCAAATGAATGAAACTAACTTTAGCCTTATCCGGTACGGTTACAGGATCATCATATTTCAACGCTGCGATAAGCCCGCCACCCTGCGACAGCAACTTTTTAGAATAATAAATTGACAATTTATCCCCAATTTCAAATTTCCCAGCAACCCCGGCGTTCGCCACTCCTTCGGTTGTTCCCATATTCGCAAAAGCAAATGCATTATCGCCAGACGTCGTCACTGCGTACGGAGATGCCTGTCCGTACAGAACAGCCACCGAATTAGGTATTTTAGCACCTCTTATAAACATATCCTGAGCAACAGAAGTCTCCAGGGCATTTACAAATCTGACTTTTATTTCGCCCACCGGCTCTGGCGCAGGCTGCTTAACACATGAAGCGAACAACACGATCAGCCCCAAATAAAGTAATTTTTTCATCGAAGTTATATTTTAGGTTATAACGTAAAAAAGAAAACTTCCGCTACAAGAAACCCTCTTTGTCTATACGCTTAATTACAAATATACCAAAAACAACAATGGCCCGGTAAATTACCAGGCCATTTCACATATTTTAACAAATTTCTAATTGTAATTGTTCAGCATTACCGGCATTACCAGCATCAGCACATCTTCATTCTCGTCGTTGGTTTGCGGAATCAGCAATCCGGCACGGTTTGGCGTAGACAATTCAAGCGTCACTTCTTCCCCGCTCAGGTTATTCAGCATCTCAATCAGAAACTTAGCATTGAAACCAATTTCCAGATCTTCCCCTTCGTACTGGCAACTCAAACGCTCGTGCGCTTCATTTGCGAAATCAAGATCCTCTGAAGATATATTCAACTCACTTCCATTGATCTTCAGACGCACCTGGTGTGTAGTTTTATTGGCAAAAATAACAACCCTGCGCAAGGTATTCAGAAACAAGGCCCTGTCAATTACAAGCTTGTTCGGATTGTTGGCAGGAATTACCGCCTCATAATCCGGATAACGCTCATCGATCAAACGGCAAACCAGGTTGATGTTTTCGAATTTAAAGAAAGCACTGGTCGCATTATAGTCAACAGATACGTTCACATCTGTAGAAGGTAGCGCAGCCTTCAGTAAGGTCAATGCTTTTTTCGGCAGGATAAAAGACGAAGCCTTATCTGCCTTGCTGTCCATACGCCTGTATCTAACCAATTTATGGGCGTCAGTAGCAACAAAAGTGATGTGCTGATCAGATAACTGACAATAAACACCCGTCATAGCCGGACGAAGTTCATCGTTGCTCACCGCAAAAATGGTTTTGGTTATGGCCTCGGTAAGTACAGAAGCTGGCAGGTTCACCGAAGAAGCATTTTCTACTACAGGGATCTTAGGAAAATCATCTCCATTCTCACCGCTCAGTTTATACTTACCGTCTCCAGCACTGATCTCAATAGAAAAGGTACTGTCATCTATATTGAAAGAAATCGGCTGATCTGGTAAGGTTTTTAAGGTATCCAGTAATATTCTCGCAGGAACAGCTACTTTACCACCCTCTTTAGATTCAACAGGCAAAGAAGTAGTCATACTGGTTTGCAGGTCGGTAGCAGATATGGTCAGACTTCCGTCTTTAATCTCAAACAGAAAATTCTCTAGTATAGGCAAAACAGTGCTGCTGCTTGACGCACCATTTACTGTCTGCAAATGTTTTAACAATGTTGATGTGGATACAATAAATCTCATAATATGATTTAGTCAGTTCTCAAAAATATAAAAATTACCTTGTATACTTATGCTTGCGGTAATAATGTTGAAAAATTGCAAACAATATTAACAATAGCAACGGAACCGTAATGTTAATCAACTGCCACTGCAGTTTTTCGGTACGCAGTCGCGCCTTATCCAATAACCTGATCTTAACTTGTTTATTCCGCAAAGCGACCAGGTTATCGTCGTTTGAAAGGTAATCTGCTATATTGAGCAATAAGGCCTTATTTCCAAAATTTCGTTCAGTATACCGGTCGTAACCCAATGGAAAGGCCGAACCGTCCCTGCTGCTTACCTGATTTTTGAAGATGTCTCCATCTCCGATCACCACCATTTTATTGGGCCTGCTCTGAGTAGGAGCACCATAACTTTCTGCGATCCCATCTGGAAGAGAACGGTTTAGAAAAACCGATGGGAAAATACCCTCTACCAATACAGCTGCAGACTGCGGAACACTCGCATAATCTTTCGGATCCGGCTGCTCTGCCACCATCTGAAGTGTCAGCAGCTTCGGCGTATTGTGCACCTTATTGAAGACCGAACTTTTCAGGATCACCTTTTTGGTGAGCCCCTTTACGCCAATTGTATCTACCGTACTTACAAATTCGCTCCTCACAGCGTCTATATTTTTAACCACGCTGTTCGATGTATCCGGCATCAGTAAAGGATAATATACCCAGGGTGCCATTTGAATCTGTCCCTGCTGCCCGCCCGTGCTCAGCGGGATTTCCGCACAATTGGCATCAGCAATCAGGTTATAATTAACCCTTGTACCATACATGAACAACATGTCATCCAGATTCAGTTTCCTGTTGAAGGCTAGCTGCTCACCTTTATGAAGACCCATACTGTCAAGTTCAGCACCTACCTGATCTACACACCATACTACCCTTCCGCCGTTCATCACGAAATAGTTTATCTTGTACTTTTCAGCTTCCGTAAATTCACGTTGCGGCTTGGCGATCACCAGCATTTTCAGTTTATCCAGGCCCTGCTTATCGATCAGGTTCAGGTTTACCCTGCCCACCTCGTAGCTTTCAGAAAGCGTTTTAATGGCATCACTCAGCAGTACATCAGATAATTCTCCATTACCTTCGGTAAAGCCGATCCGCGGATGCTGTCCGCTGAGGATTTTCTGAATCGCAGATGTAAACACATATTCCAGATTTTGAATGGAATTGTTGATGTTCTCCTCATAATTGCCCATCACATCCAGATTTTGGAGCAGCTTTACGGCCAACTCGTTTCCGTTGCCCCCTACCATAGCCATCGGAAAAATCATCCGTTGCGCAAAGCCCGCGTCATTCTTGATATTCAGTGTTGTCGGCTCAATACCTGCCTGATACAGATTATTGATCACAGTATCCTGCTCAGCACCAGACAGACCTGCGATAGGGTCTGTGAATACCACCTTGATATTGCTGCCCCCATATGCCCTGTAATCTGAAAGCAAGTCTTTTGTAGCATTGCGCAACCGCTTAAATGCCGCCGGTAGCTCGCCATCCAGAAAGACTGTGATGATCACCTCTTTATTGGCTCGTTTCAACAGCGCTTTAGACTTGCCTGTCAATGTAAATCTTTTTTCACTGGTAAAATCAATACGCGTATACACATATTGAGAAAGCACGTTCAGTACAACGAGTACTGCTGCGAAGATCAGAATCCCCGCAATCCGCTTGTTCCGGGCCGCTACCATTTTCTGCCTCCCAGTACCAGTTTAGTGAAGCCCAGAAAAAGGAGAATCACCGTGATAAAATAAATGAGGTCCCGCGTATCCAGAACACCCCTGCTAATGGACTGATAATGCTCGTTGATGCTCAATCCTAAAAGTAATCCTTCCAGATCCCGCAGCGCATAGATCCTGCTCATCGCATCAAAGCCGCTGTACGCAATAAAGCACACAAAGACAGCGATTGCAAAAGCAATTACCTGGTTTTTGGTAACAGCAGAAGCAAATATGCCTACAGCTGTAAAAGAACCGCTCAACAGTACCAGCCCAATACAAGAACCGATTATTGCACCCGTATCCACATTCCCTGCCGGCAATGCCAGGTCGTAAATCGTATAAAAATAGATGACTGCCGGAAGCAAAGCAAACAGCACCAGGATAAAACAGGAGCAATACTTTCCAAGAATGATCTGCCAATCTGTAAGCGGCCTGGTCGCCAGGAGTATATAGGTTCCTTCTTTTCTTTCTTCTGCAAACGAACGCATGGTGATGGCTGGAATCAGGAACATAAAAAGAAAAGGAGCCATGCTAAAAAATCCGCTCAGCTCGGCATAGCCGTAGTCCAGAATAGAAGTATCCGGAAAAAACCACAGCAGCAGACCGGAAGCCAGCAAAAATACACCAATGGTGATATACGCCATCAGCGAATTGAGCAGACTGAATAATTCCCGTTTGAAAACCGCGTACATAGATAACCTGCTGATTTAGAAAAACACTTGCAATTAAAAGTTAAATCCGGCTCTGAGGCCCGCAAAAGACCTGGTCCCGTTACTCCTCGACCAACCCTCGTACCGGAGCCCGAAGTCGAGCGTATTGCTTTGTCCGACAGGGAATTCCGTACCCGCCCCGGCCGAATAGGCAAAAGCAGTTCCACTCCCGGAACCGTTTGCGGTAGAAATCGCAACACCACCCTCTCCGGCAGCATAAATGTAGGTGGAAATGAAATATTTAAGACCTGCTTTAATGGGCACATAACCCTCATCGTATTTTACTCCTACAAAAACCTCCTTACCACTAAAATCAATATACCCCACAGACAGGGATAGCCGCACTTGCTCTGCGAGTGTATGCTGATACTGAAGTGAAGCGCCGACACCATAGTCTACAAGGCCGGCATTATCGCCGAAGGGCAATAAAAATTCGGCACCGATACCCAGTTTTGAATCTTTTACGGATTGGCCCCTGGTAACAGACACAGAAATAAAACAAGTCAAAGCAAATAACAAAAAGGTCTTTTTCATTTGAATCTCTAAAAAACCAAATCTACAAAAAAGCCCCGATGTTAAACCGGGGCTTTTATAAATATTAAGTAATAACGAGACTACAAACCGAAGTTCCAGGCTAATCTTAAACCAATAAAAGAAAGGCTTGTATCATACGACCATCCTTCATAGCGGGCAGACAGTTCAAGTGAAGACTTATCTGCAACCGGGAATTCCACACCTACACCGGGAGAATAAGCAAATGCAGTTTCTGCACCGTCTCCTGTACCAAATACAGCACCAAGCTCCCCGTTAACAAAGATATTCTCCGCAAGGAAATACCTTAAACCAGCTTTAACCGGAATAAATCCTGTAGCATCAGCCTTTACCGTTCCAAGACCCGGAACATCAAAGTCTTTTCCCTGGAAGCTTAAATAACCAGCACTACCTGTCAAATTCAATTTGTTGGCAATTGGGTGCTGATAAAGCAAAGAACCACCTACACCAAATTTGGACACATCACCAAAATCTCCCATTGGAAATGCGAATTCTGCGCCAACGCCCAGTTTAGGTCCTGACATGGCAGCGTCTTGTGCTTTTGCACTTGAAAATGCAAAAATACCTGCGATTGCTGTTAGTAAAATTAATTTTTTCATGCTTGTTTAATTTAAATGTGTTTTTAAAATAATTATGATCCTAAGACACAAAAACATTGCCAATAGTTACGGCCCAACGGAAATATTTTCCAACAAAAAAGGTTTCCGCGATTCGCAGAAACCTTTTTAAGTATTATAATTAAAATCTAGAATGAAAAACCGATACCTACCGATATCACTCTGTTTTTTATCTTAGCCACTACTTCATCTGATTCAGGATCAGTCTCGGCATTGATGTCAGCCAGACCAAGCCCATATCCAGCATGAATATTGAAACCGTTAAACAATTGATAGCCGGCCAGGAAGTTAATACCGTAGTCAGCGCGTTTAAATTCGCCATCATCTCCAAATTCAATATCTTCTGACTCTGAAACTGACTCATCGCCTACTATTCCTTTAACCTTAGTTGTTCCGGTGATTCCCATACCATAATAAGGGCCTGCACCAAGGAACACCTTATTTTCGCCTACAGGAATATTTACCAGGATATTTACCGGAACCTCAATATAAAATAAATTTGCCTTAGCAGAAACACTGCCTAAAACGTTTCCATCCTCATCTGAAACCGATTCGTCAAGCTTAAATCCTTTACCCATAAAGGTTAAACCAGGTTGAACAGAGAACATGTCTGAAACCGGGATGTCTACTGTCGCACCCGCATAAAAAGAGGTGTTTGTTTTAAATTTCAGACCGAAATCTTCTGATACGGAAACATTAGGGAAAGTTGCTCCGGCCTTGATGCCGAATCTAACAGAACCATCTTGAGCTGAGGCGCATAGCGCTGCACCAACCAGCATTACTGAGAGTAAAAGTTTTTTCATTGTTACTTGTTTACGTTATATTTAGATAAATCCGATTCCCCTATAGAATCAGAATTATAAATATATAAAAATTAACCAGTCCAAAAAAGAAATTCCGTAAGGATTAATTTTTACTTAACATTAAACACACCAGCAACTCAAACAGTTAAAGTTTTAAATATTGTATCAAGAGATGCCGACTGGTGCGCCAGCTTGAGCGCATCAATTCCCGAATTTGCTACAATTCTTCCCTTATTGATGATGACGATATCCTTACACAAGGCCTCTACCTCCTGCATGATGTGTGTAGAAAGGATCACCGTCTTATTAATGCCCAGTTTTTTAATCAGCTCCCTGATCTCTGCCAATTGGTTTGGATCCAAACCTGAAGTAGGCTCGTCAAGGATCAGTACCTGCGGATCATGAATGATGGCCTGCGCCAGCCCTACCCGCTGACGGTAGCCTTTAGACAGCATGTTGATTTTCTTATGCTGTTCAGCAAGCAGCCCAACCTGTTCAATAGCTTGCGCCACCTTCTGCCCGGGCCTGTCCAGATCGTAGGTACTGGCTACAAACAACAGGAACTCACGCACATACATATCTGTATACAGCGGTGTATTTTCCGGGAGGTAGCCAATCATCCGCCTCATCTCCAATGCATTAAGATTAATATCATAACCACAAACTGTCGCAGTTCCCGAAGTTGGCTTCAGATAGCCTGTCAGCATCCGCATGGTAGTAGACTTGCCGGCACCATTCGGCCCCAGAAAACCCAGTATCCTTCCCGGACTGGCCTCAAAATTAATCCCGTCTACTGCCTTCTGACCATTATAATGCCTGGATAAATCTTTTACCTGAATGCTCATGTTCAAAAGTAGAAAAATCACTTCTGCATTCATGAAAACCATTAACATATTTTTTCTAAGTTTGCATCATTATGGCAAAAAACACTAACGACGAGCAATTTAAGAATGTAATATCACATGCAAAGGAATACGGTTTCGTATTTCAGAGCAGCGAAATATATGACGGACTTAGCGCCGTATACGATTACGGGCAGCTGGGTGCCGAGCTAAAGAACAACATCAAAACATACTGGTGGAAAGCCATGGTACAAATGCACGAAAACATTGTAGGTATAGATTCCGCAATATTCATGCATCCGAAAGTGTGGAAGGCCAGCGGTCACGTCGATGGATTCAACGATCCGATGATCGACAATAAAGATTCAAAAAAACGTTACCGTGCAGATCAGCTGCTGGAAGACAAAATAGCAAGATATGAGAAGGATGGCAAGACCGATAAGGCTGCCAAACTTCAAACAGATATGGATGAGGCCCTGAAATCTGAAAACCTTCAGGAGCTAAAAACCCTGATAGAGCAACATGAGATCGCCTGCCCGGTAAGCGGCACACGCAACTGGACCGATGTACGCCAGTTTAACCTGATGTTCAGCACCCAGTTTGGCGCCATGGCAGAAGGTTCTGAAGAAGTGTACCTGCGTCCTGAGACCGCGCAGGGTATATTTGTCAACTTCCTCAATGTTCAGAAATCAGGCAGGATGAAGATCCCCTTTGGGATCGCACAAATAGGAAAAGCCTTTAGAAATGAAGTCATTGCCCGCCAGTTCATCATGCGGATGCGCGAATTCGAGCAAATGGAGATGCAATTCTTCGTTCGCCCCGGTGAAGACCAGAAATGGTTTGCCTACTGGAAGGAAGCCCGTTTAAAATGGCACAAGGCATTGGGTACTCCTGCCGAAAAATACCGCTACCACGACCACGTAAAACTGGCGCATTATGCCAACGCAGCAACAGATATAGAATTTGAATTTCCTTTCGGATTTAAAGAAGTAGAAGGAATCCACAGCCGTACAGATTTCGATCTTTCACAGCACCAGGAATATTCAGGAAAGAAAATGCAATACTTCGACAACGACCTGAACGAAGAAGGCAAGCCTTACGGCAATTACATTCCTTATGTAATTGAAACCTCTATTGGTTTAGACCGTATGTTCCTGCTCACCCTGATCAACGCCTTTGAAGAAGAAGACCTGAGCACTGAAGACAAACAAGACAGCAGAACGCTGCTGAGGCTGCACCCTTGCCTGGCGCCAATCAAAGTAGCCATCTTCCCGCTGACCAAGAAAGACGGTTTGCCTGAAAAAGCAAGAGAGATCATGAACAGCCTTAAACTGGACTTCAACTGTATTTACGAAGAAAAAGATGCGATCGGTAAGCGCTACCGCAGGCAAGATGCGATAGGCACACCTTTCTGCC
>DATFQH010000468.1:0-8342 GCA_035264385.1 Pedobacter sp. | reverse complement strand
AACTCACAACCTTTTTATGTGCTGACCGGGCATGACCTCAAACCGCTGCTGAAACCGCAGGGAGCAATATTTGACGCAAAACAATACGCAGCATATCTGAAAAGCGGATTGGATAAGTACAATAATAAATAGAAACAATTTAGGTAGTTAATAAGTTAAACTCAGGTCGGTGGATGCCGACCTGGTTTACAAATATCATTTGACTCCTCCAAACGCGGCGAAGCAAAGGTTTTTATGCAATACTTCTACATTTTTAAAGCCTGTTTTTTTCATTAGTTCAAGCTGATAACCAATAGATCTCGGGGTATCTTCATATGTAATATAGTCGAACACCTTCTGACGGTATTCCGGCCCACCAAGAGTTTCCAGATAATCACCATATTGTTTTTGAAACAAGGCATTTAACGGTGCGGCATCATGTACGATCAGATCGGAGATCCAGAAAGAACCTCCTGGCTTCAGTGCATTATAAAGTTTACTAAAAACAAGTTCCCAGTCCTGATCGGTTCTAAGATGGTGCAAGGTTGCGGCTGCAAGTATAATATCGAACTTACCTTCCTCAAGATGAAGTGCTTTCATATCCAGTTGAATGGTTGTAATAGTTCCGCTGGTCTGTTTAGCTACACGTTCTTTAGCACGTTCCAGCATAGGTAAGCTGAGGTCATTCAAAGTACAGTTCAGATTGGGAATCTTGGCCAGCATTTTTAAAGTATAATTACCGGCACCACAACCGACATCCAGCAATTCTTTTGCATCAGGCGTGCAGTATCTGGCTGCATCAGTGCAGAGTTCCATCGTAAGCGGAGCATCTAATGTTGTCAACTGCCCCGTGTCAAGATTAGAAAATCGTTCAACATCCTGATCGAATCTTGCTTTGATCTCTTCATTGGTGGCTTTGCTGGAATAATCGGTATTCATGTGTAATTTATTAGAACAGGCAAGTAAAGTATATTGCAAATTTTCTTAGTCATGAACGGGTCAATATTATATATTTGCTATAGTTAATCCATAACATATACCTCATTCTATATTCTATGCGCTCAAGATCTATACTTGTGCTTATGCTGACAGTTTGCAGCTTTTGTTTGTGCGCTCAGCAAAAGTTGTCTGATCATATGTATTTCAAAAAATTACCTAACGGACTTGAAATACTCGTTGTAGTTGACAATACCGTGCCTTTAGCAACTATTGAAATCGCCTGCAGAAATGGTTCATTTACAGAAACAAATGAATTTAATGGCCTTAGTCATCTCTACGAACATTTGTTTTTCAAAGCGAATAAGGATTATCCTGATTTTGAAAGCTTCACTAAAAAAAGCAATGAACTGGAAATCACATCCAATGCTACAACAAGAGAAGAGGTGGTCAACTATTTCTTTACCCTGCCTGCGGCCAATTTGAAATCCGGATTAAAGTTCATGAACTCTGCCATTAGATATCCTGTCTTTAATAAAGAAGATATGAAGCTGGAAAACGAAGTAGTGAACGCGGAGTTTACACGTCAGGAGTCCAATCCGCTGTTTGCACTGATTGATGCAGATAAAAAACACATGTGGGGAGCCAACTATTCCAGAAAGAATGTTATTGGTAATCACGACGTTATATTAGCCGCCACGCCAGCACAAATGGATTCTATAAAAAATAGATATTACTGGCCCAACAATTCAGTGCTGGTAATAGCAGGAGATGTAAAGGTTGCAGAGGCATTTAGTGATGCTGAGGAATTATTTGGGAGTTGGAAGACATCGCCCTTTGATCCTTTTAAGAAATGGCCAATTCCAGAGGTTAAACCCCTCCAGAAAAACGATTATTATATGGTTGAATCGGAAAAGATTCCTATACCTTATATTTTGTTTAGCTGGCATGGGCCGGACACCAGGAATGATATCCCTGCGACCTATGCGGCTGATGTTTTTTCTTTTATCGTAAACCAGAACGGTTCGAAGATGATGAAGGCGCTTGTTAACTCAGGCCTGGCACAGGAAGCCAGTGTAAACTACTACACTCAAAAATATACCGGACCTATCAGTCTTATGGTGAGCCCTAATCCTTCAAAGATCAAAGAATGCCATGATGAAATGCTAAGGCAGATTGCATTGTGGGATGAAGAAGATTATTTATCGGATGTTCAGATTGAACGTGCAAAACGCCTGCTCTCTATAGAACAGGTAAAGCGCAGGGAAGTAACTTCCGATTATGCGCACCTGCTCTCTTTCTGGTGGGCCTCGGCTTCAATTGACTATTATATCCATTACGAAGAGAACCTGAATAAGATCGGCAGAAAGGAACTCCTGGAATATGTCAGGAAATATATCAAAGGAAAACCTTACAGTGCGGGCATGATGATCAATAATGCACTTATCAATAGTGTGAAACCACAGGAATTCTTCAAATAAAAATAATTAATGCTGATGAAATTTTATCGTATTACGCTTATTACCACGCGCACCATATTAACCGTTATTTTTTTACTTTCGGCCGCCCATGCGCAAAGCACGGCAATAGCTTTCGATGTAAATGGTTTGAAGGTCATCCTCCGGCCCACTCAAAAAGAAACTTTTAGCGTGAGCATGTTTTTCAGAGGGGGAGTGATGAACTATAGTCCCGGCCAGGCAGGTATAGAAGATCTGGCACTCGCAGCCGCTGCATCATGCGGCACTAAAAATTATTCTGTGGATGACTACAAGGAACTGGCCGACGAATACGGAATTGGAATTGGCGGATCATCTTCTGTAGATTACGGAACGATAAGCATGAGTTGCATCTCAAAGTATTTTGACCAGGGCTGGAAGCTTTTTTCAGATGCGGTGGTAAATCCTTCTTTTGACAAAGCCGAATTTCAAATTATACGTGAAAAAGCAATTTCAGATGTCTATCAAAGTTTTTCTGATCCGGAAACACGCATAGACCAGATGGCTATGGAATCGTTGTTTCTTGGAAGCCCCTACAGTACAAATCCTGAAGGTACTGATAAAACGCTTGCAGGTTTTAACACAGATAGCGTTTCGAAATATTACCATAATCAGTTACTCAATAAAAATAAGATGTTTCTTGTAGTAGCTGGAAATATTACAAAGGAAGAACTTGAAAAAAAAATAGTCGCCTCATTTAAAGACCTGCCTGCCAGGCCATATACTGCGCCAGTTTACGAGCAGAAAATAATTGAAGGCGAACATTTAAGAACCGAGCAGCGGGATATCGCAACAAATTATATGAGCTGTATCATGAATGCACCTGTTATGAACAGCCCGGATTACGCTCCTTTTTTATTGGTCGTTAATGCCTTAAGCGGAAATCTGCATTATGAATTGCGTACTAAACAAGGGCTTTCTTATGCTCCGGGTGCAAATGTAAATACGCAACAGCGGCCGTACACATCTATGTTTGTAAGTACCACACAACCTAAAAAGTCCTTTCAGGCTATGGTTGGTGTGTTTAACAGTATTCGCTCAGGTCGCATCAGCCAGAATTTCCTTGAAGGTGTAAAGCAGGACCATAAGCATAAGTATTACAGACATCAGGAAAGTTCGGGCGCCATAGTAAAGGATCTTGGCGAAGCGGAAGTGCTTGGAGGATATCAGATACAGGAAAATATGCTAAGCAATATCAACAAGGTTACGCTCGATGATATGGCCAATGCTTTCAATAAATATGCAAAAGGGGCAATCTGGCTTTTTCTTGGTGATGAACAGCTGGGAAAGGCGGCTTTTCAATAATTGCAACCTTACCAAAATTGATTAGCTTTCAAAAAGCTACAAAGCATCAGATTGCATTACTAACAATAAAAGCCGAATTACTTCGGCTTTTTACTTTTTCGAGAGAATGGGGTTAATTTGAGAACGGGTGAGTGCATTTATTTATTGTGAATTCTAACGTGCATATTCAAAAACCGGGTAACAAAGTACTAAATTGAACCAGGTCGGATTTTCAATATGTCCATAGATAGATGTAGAAGTCTGAAAGCAAAAATACCTGTACATCACATAGGTCACAACTGAGTAAATACGCAGTTTTTATTTTCAATAAATCGTTTATTATATTTACCATAAACCGATATTGCACTTATGAAAAAGATACTTTCTATTGATGGTGGTGGTATAAGGGGCATTATCCCGGGTATGTTCCTGGTCGCACTGGAAGAAAAGCTAAAAAAAGAAAGTAAAAATCCCGACGCAGCCATAGTCGACTATTTCGATTTCTTTGCGGGAACCAGCACAGGCGGTATTCTTACCTGCCTGCTGTTGTGTCCGTCCAAAGATCATCCGACCAGACCAATGTTCTCTGCTAAGGCCGCACTGGACCTGTACCTGGAGCATGGAAATGAGATATTTAAAATGAGTTTCTTTAAAAGACTCAGAGCTAAATTCGGTCTGGCCGGAGAGCGGTATAACAGCGCAATATTTGAAGGCGTATTGAGCAAGTATTTTGATGATACAAAACTTAGTCAGCTGATCAAGCCGTGCATCATCAGCGCATATAACATCGAACTCCGTAAAACACACTTCTTCAGACAGCAGAATGCAATATCAAGAGGCAATGCAAGAGATTTTTATCTAAAGGATGTTTGTCGTGCTACTTCAGCAGCCCCGACATATTTTAGTGTAGCAGAAATCCATTCTCTGGCAAACGTAAGATACCCTTTGCTCGATGGAGGTGTGTTTGCCACTAATCCCGCCTTAAGTGGTTTAATCGAAGTTACAAAAGCCTTCAATCAGACCCGGATCAACGATATTTATCTTTTTTCCCTGGGAACTGGCCGTTCAAGAAGATCTTATGATTATGAGCACTTTAAGAAAAGCAGTGCGATGGCAATCGTTCCTGCCCTAATAGATATCATGATGAGTGGAGTCGCAGAGACCAGCGATTTCTTTTTGCATCAGTTGTTTCACTCTGCTGGCAAGGAAAAAAACTATGTCCGCATAGAACCGAGCAGTCTCGAGAGTATTAAAGAAGGGCTGGACGCAGCAAGCGCGTCGAATATTGAAAAGCTTGTAGCACTTGGCGATAAAACCGTTAGTGAGAATGAAGCCCAGTTAACTCAGATCGCAAAATTTCTTGTGGAGGAACAGAAACATTCGAAGTCCAGGATGTCATGGAACTTTTTGAAGGCGTAAAATAAAATACTAGGGAGTTGTGATCTTACAAGCCTGATAAAAGCAAAAAATAAAAAGTGCAAAGGCAAGAAATTTCAAAACTCCCATAGCGAATTGCTTAACTGCCGACTTGTTGGTTTTTTTGATGTACATGATATTCATATTTTATTCTTTTTAAATAATTATAAGATTTCTCTATACAAACTCTCGTTTATTAATCTCAAATCAAAACTAGTGTAATCTGCTCCACTAATCAACTGAGAAAATACGCAGTTATTAAAAAAGGTGCACCGAATTGTTATCAGTGCACCTCTCTTTATAATAATATCAAATTATTCCGATTCATCTCTATCGGGTTCTACATCTGCTAACAAGGCATCTGTATTTTCAATGTGCTTCGGGGAAGAACTGTCAGTAAGTTCCTCAGTTCCGATATACTGATCGACCGGAATATCTCTCTGGTGACCTGGCTTTGCAGGCACCGCTGTACCTGTCAAATTAGAGCCAACTTCTTTTTCATTATAATTTCCCATGACATTTAAAGTTTGATACACCTGTTCAACAGCCTGTAGATATAATTGTTTTACTGCATATCCCTTTCAACTTTTCTGGCAGTACTTCTTCCTGGCAGATAAATTTGAAAACCTACACCCAATGAAAGCTGATGCGCATAAGCACTGCTGCCAAAGCCTACAACCCCATTATACTTCAACAACCCCTCAAGACCAATAGAAGGCGTTACAAAATAAGTAAAGCCCGGTCCAAAGCTAAAACCAAGACCATTTGTGTTACCACCTTCGGAAGGATTAACGCCCGAGACACCTATTGTCGCCTCACCAAAAAACCGGGAATTCCTGACAACTTCATTTGCTCCTGTAGATCCGTAATAACGGCCCAATGCGCCAACTCCATAAGATATATCTGTACCAGATCCTTTGGCAGTAGCCAGTCCAAAAGAAACATCACCACCCAATGCCAGACCATCCTGCACAAACCAGGCTGCCTTAGGGTTAATAGATAAACTGAAAACATTAGGTTTATCCAATCCGAAAGAAATATCAGATATATTCGCACCCATCATTACATTTCCCTTTTGTATCTGTGCGTTTGCTCCAAACAGCACACCCATACATAACATAAAAGTAAAAGTTAAATTTTTCATAATATGATTTTTTTGTCCGATTAATTAACAGATGTATCTCGATTTTTGTTTAGATTAAATGAAAAGCCGTTTGATGACAATAGACGAAAATCCCCAATTAATCATCAAACAATGCTAACTGATAAGGATCTCCGGATCGGGGAGGTGTCTGAGCCACACCAAAATTGGAAAGTGAAATTCCAAGCAGCCTGATCTTTTTATCTTGAAGATCTGTATGCTCAAGTAACTTCTTTGCAGTTTCAAATATTATCGCATAATCATAAACAGGCTCAGTGAAGGATTGATTTCTGGTAATCTGCCGGAAATCATGATATTTTAATTTTAAGGTTATGGTTCTTCCCTCAAGCTGATTCTTCTGCAGCCTAAAGGCAATCTTATCGGCAAGTTTACTCAATTCGGTATGCATCTCTTCAATACTGATGAGGTCGTGTTCAAAGGTATCCTCTACAGCAAGCGACTTAATTTCCCGTTCAGACTGTACAGTTCGCTCGTCTATTCCCCTTACTATTTTATAATAAAACTTGCCAGATTTTCCAAAATACCTTACCAGATACTGTTCTGATAATTGTTTAAGGTCAGCACCGGTATGCAAATTCATATCCTTCATTTTTTTAGCTGTCACCTTGCCAACACCAAAGAACTTTTCAACAGGTAATTGTTTCATAAAGCTTTCAATTTTGGATGGGCCAATGAAGGTCATACCATCCGGTTTATTCATATCAGAAGCAATTTTAGCAACGAACTTACTGGAAGAAACACCGGCTGAAGCAGTTAAATTCAACTCGTCCTTAATGGCTTTTTTTATCTGTATGGCAATTTCCAGTGCAGACCCTATATTTTGTTTATCAGCTGTTACATCCAGATAGGCTTCATCTAAAGAAAGCGGCTCTATGATATCAGTATAACGGCTAAAGATCTCCCTAATCTTCGTCGAAACGTTTTTGTAAGCATCAAACCTGGGTCTTACGAATATAATGTCAGGGCAAAGCTGAAATGCCTGCCTTGAAGGCATGGCAGACCTAACACCAAACTTACGCGCCTCATAACTGGCAGCAGCGACAACACCTCTTCCGTTAGGGGATCCACCAACTGCGATTGGCTTTCCTTTGTATTCAGGGAAATCGCGTTGTTCAACAGATGCATAAAATGCATCCATGTCTATATGGATTATTTTTCTGATCAAAACTGGCTAAATAACTGCAAACTAATATAGTTAGTATTCAAAGATATATAAAATCAAATAATTTGCTAAAAATAACAGGATAAACTAACATTATTAGTAATATTGTGTTTTAATTTTCACAGACATGATCTTTATAAATGATATTTTTTTCGGTAAAACAGAACTTCCGGGCATATTTGAGGATTTATTAAACGCTCCGACTGTAAATAGGCTGAGCAGAATTCATCAGAGCGGCGCCATCTTCCTGGTAAATCCAGATATCAGCCACAGCCGATTGGAACATTCAATAGGAGTGATGCTGCTGATCAGAAAGCTAGGCGGTTCAGAACTAGAGCAGATTGCCGGTCTGTTACATGACATTTCTCATACCGCTTTTTCTCACGTAGGTGATTACGTATTCGATAATGAAGAAGAAAATTATCATGAGCAGATCTTTGAAAAAATACTGCGTACCTCAGATATTCCTGAAATCCTTTCCTGGCATGGCTATCATGTTGATGAAGTGATAAATGGCAAATTTAATATACTTGAACAGCCACTACCGGGTGTTTGTGCAGACCGCCTGGATTATACCCTGAGAGATTCTTATCACGCCGGCCTGGTAAATGCTGATACAGTTAAAGATTTTCTAAATTACATCGAACTGGAAGACGGAATTATACGCATCAGCAACCAGCAAAAAGCAAAATGGCTCAATGATTTATATAAAAGGTTAATCAATGAAGTCTTTAACCTCCCATTACATGTATATGCAAACCGAAAATTAACGGAACTGATAAAATCTGCGCTTAAGAACAACATATTAACGACAGATGATCTGCAGAAAGACGACACCTATTTGCTCAATAAAATCAGAAGTACAGCTTCGGGTTATGAGGCTATAAGAGCTATTAAATTGCATAAA
>DATFQH010000467.1:0-5084 GCA_035264385.1 Pedobacter sp. | reverse complement strand
GGTCAGATCTTCCACACTTGTATGCGTTACAATGCTAAAATAATCCTTACTGATCTCTCCGTTCAGAAAACCCCTCGGGTCTCCGGTCTGTGGATCCAGCCCTGCCGATGCGTAACTGTAAATTCCATACAATGGCTTACCCGGCAGTGGAAGGATCGAGCTCACATTGGCATAAAAGGTACCGCTTCTTTCCGCCACATCATACCTGGTCACTTCATCCCTTACCATGGAAAACAACAAACTGGTCTTCCAGCCAAAGCGTCCTTTCATGTTGTTACTGTTCAGCACAACATCAAGTCCTTTAGCCCGCATGTTCGCATAATTGACCCGCATAGTACTCACACCCGCACTTGACGCATATACCTTATTTCCCAGCAAATCAGAACCCCGCTTCAAAAAGTATTCTATACTACCATAGATCACCTGATTTTTCAGACTGAAATCTACGCCAAGATTCGTAATACCGATCTTTTCCCACCTCAGGCCGGGGTTACCGATATTGTCGATAACAGCATACGGCAGACCAGAAACAGAAAGTCCCGATGCATACATAAACGTGGTAATTCCTGTCAGGCTTTTATCCACATTACCGTTATAACCATAAGAAGCCCTTAGCCGTAGCCCCTCATCTATTTTCCACAACGCACCTGCCGACCACAGCGGCAGATTCTTCTGCCGGGTCTTTACACCGAAATAATTAGAGCCGTCTATCCTTGCGCTTCCGGTTATGGTATACTTAGAGTCGAAAGTATAAGCCACATTTGTATACCATGAACGGATCCTGTCTACCCTGTCGAAAGATTCGCTCCCTGTACTGATAGTTCCTACGCCAGCCGGATTAAGGTCAAAAAGGGTCGTCGTATCTACAGTTGCAACAGTTCCGGCAGCAGGATCGTACCCATATTTTATATCATAGCCCGAATAGAATGTCTGTTCAGCAATTTCATATCCGGCGATCGCTGAAACCGAATGTTTAAGCCAGCTTGCCTTATAGTTTAGCTGTGCACGCAGGTTGTGTGAATTCCTCAGATCCTTTCCGTTAAACATGATTCCAGCCAGTGGGATATTGTATCCCGTAACGCGGTCATCAGTCAGCACAGCGTAGCGGTTAACAACAGATCTCACATAAAAACTGTTCACATCAAAGAACCGGTTATTACGGTCATCGATGTGCTGGTACTGGTACATGATATCAGCATTCAGCCCGGACCATATTTCGTAACGTAAACCACCATTTAGCCTTAAGTTATTTCCATTAATCTTACCCGGAGACTTGCCAAGCTCCTCAAGAGGCCGGTTAGCAGCATCAAGGAATCCACGGGCCATTGCCAGTTTATTATACTCCTCATTCGTACTCAGGTATAAAGGGTTTGGCTTGCCATTCTCATCGGCAAGCCTCAGATAGGGCGTATAATTAGCCGATCTGGCAATCTCCAGGTGACTACTATCTGTTACAGCCGTACTCCTGGTATAGTACAATCCCGCATTCAGCTCCAGTTTCTTTAAAAGCTT
The DNA here is from genome assembly GCA_035264385.1 of Pedobacter sp. GTDB lineage: Bacteria > Bacteroidota > Bacteroidia > Sphingobacteriales > Sphingobacteriaceae > Pedobacter. The sequence goes on along the minus strand of DATFQH010000467.1, from coordinate 3,572 downwards.
ATAGGTATGCCGGCCGTTGATCGTTAGCCTGTCGTCGCTATTTGCAGACAAACCCGCCACCTGGCGGTCGTAACCCATCGAAACCGAAGAATTCATTCGCTCAGTTCCCCCACTCAGCCCAATGTGATATTGCTGCGCAGTCTGTCTTCTGTAAAAATATTTCAGTTCCTCCCTGCGCATGTCATTTTCAGCAAGCAACTTTAGCTGTGCATCTACCTGCGCAGCAGTCAGCCCGCCATTTCTTTGCCTGTCCAGCAATTGAACTGCCGGCGATATGATCGGAAAATTCACCTTGTCGGCCAAATCTGCATCATACCTACCCTTATCAAATAAAAAGCGCTCCAGATAAATATGATCGGCCGAAGAAATGCGGGCGGGACTGTAAAAAGGATCCTGTTTGCCCCAAACGCTCAAACTGGAGTTAAAGACAACATTCAGCGGCTGTTTATACCTGCCCTTTTTTGTACCGATCACAATAACCCCATTGCCTGCCCTCACTCCCCAGATAGAAGCAGCCGATGCATCCTTCAATACCGTTACAGAACTGATATCATTGGGATTCAGGGCTTCAAAATTGCCGGTAAAGGGAAAATTATCCAGCACGATCAGTGGCTGATCATTGGCCTGGATCGTACTTCTGCCCCTGATACTAAGGTCAAGCCCGCCAAGATCCGACTTCAAGGTGTTGCGGTTAAACAGTAGTCCGCTTGTGATCCCCTCCAGACGCAGAAACCCTTCATTACTTACCCTGCGATGAAACTGTGCACTGTCTACCAGCACAAAACTGCCCGCCGCACGATCTCTGGGAATGTATTGATAACCCGTGCTCACGATCTTAACTTCTGTTAGCGTATCAGCAGATTTGAGTAGGCTTTCCGCAATGTCTTCCGGGATACCCTGAACCTCCGGCTGCCCGGCATTGGTTGGTGCACCCTGGATAATGATCATGCTATTTACCAGCGAATAGGTCATGCCCAGAGGTTTGAGCACCTTCACCATAACTTCCTTCAACGGGCTGTTGCTGAAATTTGCGTCGATCCTGTCGTCGGCATTCAGCTTTCGCTCGTTCCAAACAATCCTGTAGCCCGATTGCCTCTTGATCTCGGCAAAGAGCTTTTCCAGGGTAGTATTTTTTTTAACATAGGTTACGCTTTGGCCAAAAACAAGTACGCTGGTTAAACATACCGCCAAAGCAATCAGGCACATCAATCGCATTAAATGCGAATTTACAGATTATTGCGGCTTATTTACGGATAAGAATTTTTTTACCCTGAATTTTAAAATGCACGCTGCCAGTCAATTCCAGTACGCTAAGCACTTCTTCGATCTTCGCAAACCTGGAAATGCTGCCTCCGAAAATCTCGGCTCCCGCATGTGTGTCCTGGTAAACGACCTCAATATCATACCATCGGGCAAGTTCGGTCATGATGTCTTCCAGCTTCTTGTTGCGGAATACAAACTCACCGTTTTTCCAGGCAACAGCATCTTTAGCATCGATACTTTCTACCCTGATCTGTCCTTCCGTACTGATCGCCTGCTCATTGGGCTTCAGCAACACTACTTTATCCTGTGCACCATCAGCAGTCAGGGCAGTCACCTTCAGCGAGCCCTCAATCAAGGTCGTCTTCGCATACTTTTCATTGGTGTAGGCCGTCATGTTAAAATGAGTACCAAGCACTTCAATACGCTGTTTGGGAGCTAAAACTACAAAAGGATGCGCCCTGTCTTTCGAAACCTCAAAATAGGCTTCACCGATGAGGGAGAGATTTCGCTTCTCAGCGAAACCGATAGGGAAAATGAGGGTTGTACCGGCATTCAGCCATACCCTGGTTTCGTCCGGCAGTAAGATCCGAAGATCAGCGCCCTTTGCAGTTGAGATGGAGTGGTAGCCGGAGGTAAGCCCCTGGTCTGCCTTTCCTGTGATTTTATAAGTGCGCTCAGCACCAGCAGTCGTGATCAGTTCCAATCCAAACTGCTTCAGCTGTTCATTACCAGCACCACTTAAGTTTATTTTTTTACCATCGGCCAGGGTCATCACAGCCTCACCCGTCGTGATCCCGTTTTCAATTACCGAAGGAAAATTATTTTTTGCCTGTTCAATATTTGGTTTGTTGCCCCTCTCAAAAAATAAAAAGGTGCCGAGCAGGGACGCAAAAATTGCAGCAGCGGCAATACGCAGCACCCACAGTTTTCTTGTCCTTGCTCCAGCTCCCTTTAATGAAAGCGCACTAAAAACTTCAAGTCCCAGCTCCTCAATCCTTTGAGCCGGTATATCGATATTATCCTCATTAAATTGCATATACCAGCGCTCTACCAACGCCTTTTCGGCCTCACTACATGCTCCGTTTACATATCTGGAGAGTAATTCTTTCGCGTCAAATTGTTGCATTGGCATATCGAACCGTCTGGTTTAATTACAAAACGGACAAGAGGGGTACAACAGGAAGATTTTTGTACACTATTTTTGAAATAATTTACAAATTATTGTAAATGAACCAGATAATTATAAAAGTATCTGTTCTTTTTTTCAATATTTTGATGGCGTTGCTGATCTGCTTGGACACATTGTGCTCAGAAGTATTCAGCTGTTCCGCGATCTCCTTATGAGACAAATTCCCTTTTCTGCTCAACTCAAAGATCTCACGCATTTTAGCGGGCAGGGCCTGAATTTCCCGCTCAATGTAAAGCCTGAATTCCTTTTCCCTGATCAGGTGATCTGTATTGGCGTAATCGCCATTTAGCGCAAAATCCTGCAGGGAAGACTCCACGTAGCTCGACTGAACCTTTTGATGGGCAAAAATATCAAGTATTCTGTTTCGGGCCGCGGTATATAAATATCCGGACAAATTGGTTGCCTTTATTTCCCGCTCCCTGCGCACCCACAAACCGGTAAAAAGTTCCTGGATAACGTCTTTAGCCAATTCTTCATCCCTCAGCTTTTTATAGGCATGGTGCAGCATCAGGTAATGGTACCTGTTATAAATCTCCGTGTAGGCAAGACGGTCAGATACCTTAAGCATCCCAAGCAACTGTTCATCACTAAGTGTTTTATAATTGGTCATCATTTTCCCTGTACTGCAAATATCAAATATTCGGATCGGAATAAGAATAAGAAATATTTTTAATAACGATTTATTAACAATATTTCTTATGTATATATCGAAGTATTTATTCGAAAATCTGCAGTCAGCAATTTCATTACAGGAAATTTGTGCCCAGGCGTTAAGGTTATCACCTCAAAGAAAAAGCTATAGAACATCAGTCCTATAGCTTATTGCGGTGTAATTAATGAAACTAAAAAGTGAAAGAAAGTCCGGCAGACAATACGCTGTTATACGTCTTCACATCCTGCTCACGATCAACTGCTACATTATACAGGCCAAGGCCATAACCGATCTGCAGGCCAAGACCATTATTAAACTGAAAGCCGGTCAGCAAGTTTATACCAAAATCACTGCGCTTCAGATTCGATTCTTCCGAATTGCCAAAACTGATCGCCTGGTCTTCCTCTGCACCTTGCGAGCTGCTGCCATTTGGAGTGACAGTTGTTTGCTCATACTTGTATTTATACC
>DATFQH010000466.1:0-6486 GCA_035264385.1 Pedobacter sp. | reverse complement strand
TTCATAGTATACGGGTTCCCAGCCAGGGTTTGAACCGATGCTGACATTGATACTTACCTGTGCTTGTGCGGTTGTTGCTATGGCAGATGCAAATCCGAGCATCACCAATAAAATTAATCTTTTCATAGCCTTAGTGGTTTTAGTATTTGTGCGTATTGTATTAATTTCAAAGTTTGTGCCACAAGTATAATTATGGCTACAATGCTGTATTAATAACGCATAAATGGTTATGTTTGTATCCTTAAATTAGATTTCTTAGTTAAATTATTGCCTATAAATGAGTACGAAGACAGCAGTTTCTGCATCAGCATATGAATTGGTATCTGGTTTGGAAATCCACGTACAACTGAATACAAAATCAAAGATTTTCTCTGCAGATAGTGCTGCTTTTGGTGCAAAGCCCAATGCGCACGTTTCTGCGGTATCACTTGCGCTGCCGGGAGCGTTGCCCAAATTGAATAGGGAAGTTGTAGCCAAGGCGGTAAGGATGGGCCTTGCTTTAAACTGCACCATTAATCAGGTGAACTATTTCGACAGGAAAAATTACTTCTATGCGGATCTACCTAAGGGATACCAGATTACACAGGATAATAAGCCCATTTGCCAGAACGGCTTTCTAAACGTGATGTTAAGCAATGGCGAGGAAAAACGTATCGGTATCAACAGGATCCACCTGGAAGAGGATGCCGGTAAAAGTATGCACGATCAGGACGATAAGTATTCTTATGTAGATCTGAACAGGGCAGGGGTGCCTTTAATAGAGATTGTTACTGAACCTGATATCCGCAGTTCTGAGGAAGCGTCTGCTTTGCTGACCGAAATGCGGAAACTGGTACGTTACCTTGATGTGAGTGATGGCAATATGGAAGAGGGTAGTTTGCGCTGCGATGCCAATATTTCTATCCGTAAAAGAGGAACGCTCGAATATGGTACGCGCTGCGAGGTAAAGAACCTGAACTCTATAAGGAATGTACGCAGGGCAATGGACTTTGAGTTTGGCAGGCAGGAGCAGGTAATTGAAGCCGGTGGCAGAATCATTCAAAGTACATTGAATTTTGATGCCGAACAGGGAACTACTTCTCCGATGAGAAGCAAGGAGGAGGCTAATGATTACAGGTATTTCCCTGATCCTGATCTGGCACCTGTACACATTTCGGATGAATGGCTTGCCCAGATGAAATTTGAAATGCCGCCGCTGCCTAGGGAAATCTGCAAACAATTGGTACACGATTATGATGTGAATATTGCTGACGCTACCTTGATTGCCGAAGATCATGATCTACTGGCTTATTTCAGGTCTACATTGGTGAATATAAATAATGCTAAAAGCCTGGTAAACTGGCTGACTGGTGCTGTAAGGGCATTGCTTAGTGAACAGAATATGGTCATTACTGATTTTAAAGTGAGCCCGGAGCAGCTTGCTGATGTGATTAATCTGGTTGATGACAAGATGGTTACCCAGCAGATCGCATTACAGCAACTGCTGCCTGAGCTGTTGCGACGTGATGATGCGGAGGTGGATGTCCAGCAACTGGCTACAGAGTTGAATCTGCTGATTGTCGACAACGGTGATGAACTGCTCGTCTTTGTGGATGAAGTGCTGGCCAGGTATGAACAGCAGGTTCAGGCCTACAAGAAAGGTAAAAAGGGTGTGTTAGGGCTGTTTGTCGGTGAAGTGATGAAACTGGCGAAGGGAAAGGCGAATCCGCAGAAGATAAATGAATTGGTACAAGAGAAATTGAAATAACTTTTTTAAAATAAATGAGTATTATGAAGAGATTAGGTTATCTGTTATTAATAATAAGTATTGTTTTTACTGCATGTAAGGACAAAACTAAGTTCGTGATCAGCGGGGAGTTTAAGAATGCCGAACCGAAAAGTAAGGTGTATCTTTATTCTGTAAAACGCGATCAGACTTCGCCACTGGATTCGACGGTTTTCTCTGAAAAGGGAGAGTTTAAGTTTACGCACAGTACGCCTGATGTGGATTTCTTTAAAATCAGCGCAGGAAATAACGAATATGTGATCATCGTTAAAAATGGCGACGAAATTAAAATTACTGCGGATCTGACCGATAAGACTGTTGCTTACAGTACTTCAGGAGCAATCGAGGCAGATAAGCTGCAGGAATTAAATGCATTGAAAAATACTTTCCTGGGAAAAATGGCGAAGATCCAAACCGAATTTGATGAGGCTGTGGCGAAACAGCCGGATCAACGTGAAATGATCATGCAGCAAATGGCACCAAGATACAACTCAGAGCTGGCAGGATTGAATAATGCGGTACTGAAATTTGCAAAGGACAATGCAGAATCTCTGACGGGCTTTTATGCAGTGAATATGCTCAATCCGGCGGAATATGAAAAGGATATGGTAGAATTTGCCGATAAGATTAAGGGTAACTTTAAAAGCAATGCTACAGTGGAGGAGTTTGTTAAGCGCATGTCTGCCCTGAAGAATGTTCAGGTAGGACAGCAGGCTCCAGATTTTACAATACCCGGCCTGGACGGAAAGCCCGTTAACCTGGCAGATTATAAGGGTAAATATGTACTGCTTGACTTCTGGGCTTCATGGTGCTCACCTTGCAGACAGGAAAACCCGAATGTGGTAAAAGCATACCATACTTATAAGGACAAGAACTTTACCATTCTTGGAATTTCATTAGACAAGGATGCTGTTGCATGGAAAAAAGCGATTGCTGATGATCAGCTGGCCTGGAACCATGCTGGCGAGCTTAAGGATTTCGAAGGTGATGTGGTAAGGAAGTACCAGATCGAAGCGATTCCTGCTTCTTTTTTACTGGATCCTAATGGCAAGATCATAGCTAAAAACCTTAGAGGTGAGGAGCTTGACGCCTTTCTAAGCAAGACTTTACGCTAAGCCTAAATTCATGTTAATATACTTGGGTGTATTAACAATTTGTTAACATGTGTTTAACGCTATATTATAATTGATTACCTATTTTCGTAACAAATAATTAAAGCTATGAGTACTGTAAAACAAAAAATACTGATTGTAGACGATGAGCCGGATATTTTAGAGTTAATTGAATATAACCTAAAAAAAGAAGGATATCAGGTTTTCCTGGCAAACAATGGCCAGGAGGGTATTACAGTTGCCAAGAAAGTTCATCCTGATTTAATCATCCTGGACATCATGATGCCGAAAATGGATGGTATCGAAGCGTGCCGGCTGATGCGTGCGATTCCTGAATTTAAAAATACCTTTATGGTTTTTCTTACTGCACGCAGTGAAGAGTATTCGGAAATAGCTGGTTTTAATGTAGGTGCTGATGATTATATAGCTAAACCCATTAAGCCGCGTGCACTGGTGAGCAGGATCAATGCGATTCTTCGCAGAAACACCAGCCCGGATGAGGTTTCTGATAATAAAGTTGAAATCGGGGATTTGGTGATCGACAGAGAGGCATACCTGGTTTATCAGGACGGAAAGAAGGTTGTACTGGCAAAGAAAGAGTTTGAATTGTTATATCTCTTGGCTTCCAAACCAGGCAAAGTATATACGAGAGAGTCTATACTTAAGAACATTTGGGAAGATTCTGTAGTAGTAACCAACCGTACCATCGATGTACACATCCGTAAACTGCGCGAGAAATTAGGCGAAACCTATGTGGCTACAGTAAAAGGCGTAGGTTATAAGTTCGAACTTTCTTAGCTGTCGGTTATTTTATTCGTACTTTTGTGCTTTACATAAAATTACCGAGTGAAGTACCCAAATTTTAAAGACCTCATACTATTCGAAAACGATGATTATATCGTTGTAAACAAGCCTCCGTTTGTGGCATCACTGGACGAAAGAGGCGGTTCCGGTGAAGTGAACATCCTGCGTTTGGCGAAGCAATATTCAGACGATGCCCAGGTGGCACACCGGCTTGATAAGGAAACTTCCGGTGCAATGATCATTGCCAAAACACCGGAAGCTTACAGACACGTGTCGATCCAGTTTGAAAAGCGCAGGGTAAATAAGGTGTACCATGCAGTGGTGGATGGTCAGTTTGTATTCAGGGATCTGTTTATTGACCTCCCTATTTTAAATGACGGCAACAAAAGTGTAACTATCGACCGGAAGGAAGGTAAGCGTGCTGAGACTTATTTCAATACCTTAAAAAATTACAGACACTATACCCTGATGGAGTGCAAGCCGGTTACCGGACGCATGCACCAGATCAGGATTCACCTGGCAACCCAGCGGGCAGCGATCGTTGGCGATCATATGTACAAGGGTAAGCCGGTTTTTCTTTCGAGTATCAAGAAAGGTTACCGTTTGTCTAAGGATGAGGAGGAACAACCGATTATGAAACGCTTTGCTCTGCATGCCCGTTTTGTTACGTTTAAAGGCCTGGACGACCAGGATATCTTTATCGACGCTCCATATCCTAAAGATTTTGCTACTTTGATCAAACAACTGGACAAGTTTGACGCTTAAATAATCCCTTTTGCTATGTATGTACGGATGGTAAACTATGTTGACGCACTCAATCAGTACCGTAAGACAAAAATCTCTAACCGCAACTTTCTGGTTATCGCCGCTTTAATTGCGGGTGTACTGGCCGGACTCGCGGCGGCTTTATTGAAAACCATTACCCATCATATTGAAGACTTCCTTCAGGATGGGTTCCACTGGCAGTACAAATATTATCTTTTCTTCTTTTTCCCGTTCATAGGGATTATGCTTTCCGTATTGTATGTGCGCAGGTTTATAAAAAAGGACAAGTTTGAAACTGGTTTAACACCTTTACTATATACGATCTCGAAGAAATCGAGCAAGGTGGTGCCGCATAATATTTATTCTCAGATCATTACCGCTGCTTTAACGGTTGGTTTCGGTGGCTCTACCGGTTTGGAAGCGCCTATTGTAACCAGCGGTTCGGGTATAGGTTCGGTACTTGGCCGGTTTTTGGGTCTTTCTTACCGGGAAACGACCATGCTCCTGGCTTGCGGTGCCGCGGCGGGAATCTCTGCTGCGTTTAACAGCCCGATTGCAGGGATTGTTTTCGCCATTGAAATTTTGCTGCCTGAATTTACAATTCCTGCCTTTATACCCTTGTTGCTGGCTTCTGCGGCTGCAGCTGTTGTGGCCCGGTTCTTCTTCAACGAACAGCTTTTTTACCTGGTGACCGAAGGCTGGAAAATGAACGCGCTCGGCTATTATGTGTTGTTGGCGGTGTTGATCGGCTTATTTTCCATCTATTTTACTAAGGTAAATTACATCGTTAAGTCTTTCTTTTATAACATCAAACATCCTTATAAAAAGGTGGTTCTTGGTGGTGTGGTATTGGGTTTACTCGTGTTTTTGTTTCCAACGCTCTATGGCGAGGGGTATGTGACGATCAGAAATTTGTTGGGCGGGAACTATCACGCGGTGATCAACAACAGTATATTTTCCGGTTACAGCAACTTGCCCTGGCTGGTTCTCGTGTTTACGGTGGTTACAATTTTTGCTAAATCTATCGCCACTTTGGTGACCCTTGGGGCCGGTGGTAACGGTGGAATCTTTGCGCCCAGCCTGATTGTGGGCGGGCTAATGGGCTTTGTGGTTGCTTATTCAGCCAATACAATGGGTATAGCGCATCTTAATGTGGCTAACTTTATTGTAGCGGGAATGGCTGCTTCCTTAAGTGCAATCATGCATGCGCCTTTAACGGGCATTTTCCTGATAGCAGAGATCACGGGCGGATATATTCTGATGGTGCCGCTGATGATCACATCAGCAATTGCTTACCTGATCAACCGCAGTGTTAATAAATATTCTATTTACACCAGACCGCTGGCAGAGAAGGGTGAATTGTTGTCACATGAAGATAAGGATGCTACCGTTTTAAATATGATGAAGCTAAGGTATCTGATTGAAGACGATTACCTGGTGCTGAATGAGCATGATGTTATTTCCCTTCGGATGAATGAGATATTGGACGCTAAGCGAAATGTATTTCCTGTACTGAATGAGGAGCGTGAATTTAAGGGAATGGTGTATGCTGAGGATGTGCTGAAACAGGCCATCAGCAACGACAATGAACTTTCTGTGGAAAAACTAATGCAAACAGCACCGGAAGTGTTGTCTGCAGATGATTCTCTAAAAAAGGTATTGAATAAAATGGAGCAGGAGAACGTATGGATCCTGCCGGTACTGGATGTGCAGGGTAAGTTCCTGGGCTTTGTTTCAAAGACCGCAATTTTCAATAAGTATCGTGCGTTGTTGCGCAGACAGGCAGATTATATGGAATAAGAAAAGGACTGCTATTCAGCAGTCCTTTTTAATCCAAATTTCTCTATCTTACTGTAGAGATGACTTCGCTGAATATCAATGTCATCTGCAGTTTTGGAAACGTTCCAGTTATTTTTCTCCAGTTTGAATTTGATGAATTCCTTCTCCGCAAAATCCTTGTAGTCCTGGAAATTGCTGAATTTATCGTAATTAACACCTTGTGATGCGGCTGATCCATTATGGGCGGCACCATTCTGACTG
>DATFQH010000465.1:0-3908 GCA_035264385.1 Pedobacter sp. | reverse complement strand
ATACATTACGGTAATTCTGGCTGCGCTTCATCATGCTATTGTACGTATCATTATCGCCAAGTGCTTTAGCCAACTGTGCTATGGAATAATCTGAATACGCAAATTCAAGCGTTTTGGTGGTGCCGGCGGTAGATACAGTCTCTGTTGTCGGATGCTGAATATTTACTTCAGGCAAATAACCGAATTTAAGATATTGAGCATTGTGCGGTCTCGGGCCTTTTACACCTTCTCCGGTAGGTGTATTTGCGTTGTTAAGCATCAAACGATAAGCTTTCCTGACGTCATAATCCTTTATGCCGCGGGCATAGGCGCCAGCAATAAATGTTGAAGAGAAATCTCCATGGAAAGAAGTAGGCAGAAACCCCGAACGCGCTCCGTCCAGAATCATAGACTTGATGATGTTGTTGCTGACCTCAGGCTCAATCAAATCCAGAACAGGAAGTTGCGTGCGGAAGACATCCCAGATTGCCGGGCTCGAATAGGTTTCGAAGCCGGGAATGGTATCCCTGCGGCCAGCCATTTTACCATCTGCGTCGCTTGTAACGCTCGGATAACAGAACTGCCTGTATAAGCACGAATAAAACAGCATCTTCTGCTTGTCTGTTCCGCCAGTAACCTTGATCTTGCCCAGGAGCTGCTCCCAATTTTCATCAGCATCTTTGTGAACCTGATCAAAGCTCTTGTTCGCTATTTCTGTATTGTAATTTCCTTTTGCACCTTCAGCGCTAACCCTCGAAATCCCGATTTTAACCTCCAGTGGTTTACCCGAACTCTCGAAGCTGATTACCGGGATATCGATGTTCCCGCTAAGTTTTCGCTGACCTCCCGCGCCCTGTCCGCTACGCGGGATATCTGGCTGGTTGGGGTTTCGTTTGCTGGTGTCGATACTTTTGATCTTATGGTTCATCACCGCGTAAAAATACAGGTTGCCCTGTTTTCCCGTAACGATGAAGTCACCGGCCTTGTGGAGTTCCCAGTTGCTGCTGCCGCCGCCTGCGTGTACAAGATCGAATGCGTGTTTTTTATCCTGGCCACCTGTATAGGTGTATTTATGATATGCGGCCCTCTTGGTGGCGGTAAGTTCTGCCTTGATTTTGTAGCGGTCCAGCATAACCTGGTAGTATCCCGGACGTGCCACTTCATTGGAGTGGCTGTAGCCTGAAGCAAAATCATCGGCTGTAAAATTGCTGCCTTCCAGGGGCATGATGGGGATATTCAGGTCTCCCCAGTGGTTTCCGCTTGTTTGAGCGATAGCTTTGATCGTCTTTACTTCATATTCATAGCCACTGCCGCTGCCATAGGTTGTAACCGGAACTACTTGTACCATACCGTGTGGCACGGTAGCTCCCGGTCCGGTAAGGCCATTCCAGGTACGCCATGGTGGATTATAGCCTAGCAGGGCAGAATCTGTTAAAACAGTAGTGCCCAGCAGTGGGTTTACGTACTTTGTAAGCTGAACCTTTGCCTGTCCATAAATAAAGGTCGGCAAGATGATCCCGGCCATTACAAGGTTTCTTATTTTTTTCATAATTATTTCATCAAATAAGATGCAACAGGTTTATTGTTTTGCGACTTCTTGAAATTAAACATAATAAAAATTGAGGATCAGTAATAAAATGGTAACAAGAATAGTACGCGGTAAATATTTGAAAACAACGTTCTGACAAGCAAATAATATTGGGCAGAAGCGGATTATTTTGGATATTGCGATTGAAACCACAATACACACAAAAAAAACCTTTATGAATTCTTTAAACTTGCGAAGTACTTTGATACTTACGCTATCACTTCTGGCAAACTATTGTTTTGCCCAAACGTCCGGTATCAGTTCCGGAACAATTTATACACTGAAATCTAAGACCAACAACAAGCTGCTCAACGTGCACAATGCCTCGGTAAATGAAGGAGCGATCGTAAATACCTGGTCCAATACACAATCAGACGCACAGAAATGGATGGTTAAACACATCAATAAAGACGTTTATACCTTAACAAACGTGGCGAGCGGGAAGCTGCTCCATCTTTCTTCAGCAGCTGCCGATTCAGTTGTTGCAGACCAGGCAGATGATGCTGATAGGGATGATGTAAAATGGGTCATTAAAAAAGCAGCCACAGGTGTTTACTTCCTTCGGTCTGCAGCCAATCCTAATTTTTCCTTGAATTTACATACCGGAGGTCTTACCGATGGAACCAAAGCGGATTTAAGTAAATCATCGAAAAGCGACCACCAAAAGTGGGTTTTTCAAAAAGCAAATCCGCAAGCCTTTGCACCTACTCCCGCAATAGCAAATCAGGTATTCAATGCCTGGTATAACCAATACAAAATTGAAACCTTTAAGGGATTCTGGGACAGGGCGGAGATGATGGAAATTCTTTTAGATGCCTACGAGGTAACCAAAGACCAACAATATCTTACAAAATTTGATGCGATGTATAGTAATTTCATCCTTCAGCATACAGGCGACTGGATGGATAACAAATTCAATGATGACATTGCCTGGGCCGCTATTTTCTGCGTTCGGGCATACCTGCACACAGGGAATAAAATTTATCTGGAGAAAAGTAAAGATCAGTTTGATAAGATGTACGCCCGTGCTTTTACTAACAAATACGGTGGCGGTCTGAATTGGTTTGAAACCAAGACTTCGAAAAATGCCTGTATACAGGGCCCTGCTATAGTTGCATCCTGTTATCTGGCCGAGGCGACCGGGGATAAAACTTATTATGACAAGGCAATCGCATTGTACAGCTGGTCGAAAGTATATTTATTTGACCAGGAGACCGGTAAGGTGAATGATAATATAGATCTTGACAAGAAAACCGGGTTGATTAAGGTGGGTACCTGGAGTTCGACCTATAACCAGGGTACTTTTTTAGGAGCCGCAGTTATGCTCCACAAATATACCAAAGAAGCAAACTATCTCCAGGATGCGCAACGCATTGCAAAATACATCAGAGAAGATATGTATAAAGGCGGGGTCATGAACAACGAAGATGGTGGAAACGATTTGCCGGGTTTCAAAGGCATATTTGCACGCTATGCACGCATGTATACTTTGGAAACTCAGCAAACAGATTTAGTAGACTGGTTACAGTTAAATGCAAAAGTAGCTTATAACAATCGTAATTCTCAGGATCTGATTCATACCAGGTGGGCAACCAGAACTCCGGAACTGAGACCTAAGTCGGCGTTTGGCGCATCCACAGCAGTTTCCTTAATCATGAATACCTTGCCGTTGGGTCAGCTTTAGTCCACTTGCATGGATCTGTAACATACAAGTTGTTATTCGGATTGCCGAAAAACATTGTCTATCTTGTTACCCTTATTGTTCTTATGCATCCTTATACGACGATCTATGACAGATATTTTGAAGAGAAACCATGTAACCGTTTCCGGAGATGGAAGCCAGGTCATGGTGTTTGCCCACGGTTATGGTTGTGACCAGCAAGTGTGGTTAGACATCATTAAGGGATTTGAAGCCGATTATAAAATTATAACTTTTGATTATGTAGGTGCCGGACAATCAGATCTTGATGCGTATTCAAGTCAGCGGTACAATACGCTTAATGGCTATGCCCAGGATATTTTAGAAGTATACCAGGCGCTGGGACTAAAGGATACGATCCTGATAGGACATTCTGTAAGCAGTATGATCGGGCTGCTGGCAGCGGTCGAACGGCCGGAGCTATTCAGCAAATTAATCTTTCTTGGACCATCTCCGCGCTATCTGAACGATGGTGATTATTTTGGTGGTTTTGAGCGCGAAGACCTGGATGATCTGTTCATGATGATGGACAACAATTACCTGGGTTGGTCCAGGGCATTGGCACCATCAATTATGGGCAATAGCGACCGTCCGGAGCTGGGCGAGCGCTTAACCAATAATTTTTGCGCAACAGACCCGGAA
>DATFQH010000464.1:0-2728 GCA_035264385.1 Pedobacter sp. | reverse complement strand
TCATTTGTAATGTATTCTTCGCCTGTTGGAAGTCGTTTTTCTATAACCGGGTGACGGCCTCCTTTTATGTCGAGTACCTTCTTGTTATTGACTTCCGGCTTAACATAATGGTTATTGATTGCCAGCTGAGCAAAACACAGCAATACATCGAGCTGTGCAATGAGAAAAGCATTGAGCTGGATCTGTTTAATATACGCCGATACCTGATGGATCAATTCATTATAAAGACGAACTTCGATCTGCTGGATTTTTTCTTCAGCACCGAGGATCTGTTCTTCATATTCTTTAAGTTCGGGAGTAATGTATCGCTCGGCACTAACCAGCGTTTGTTTTCTGATCCATTCCGTAGGCACCTTATCTTTATGCGTGTGGGTGACTTCCAGATAATAACCGAATACATTGTTAAATGCTACCTTTAAAGAAGGTATGCCTGTCGCCGCAGCTTCCCGCTTTTGTATCTCCACCAGGTAGTCCTTTCCTCCAAAGGCGATCTTTCGCAAACGGTCAAGATCTTCGTCTATTCCATCTGCAATCACATTCCCTTTAATGAGCAAAGCCGGAGGATCCTGCTGGAGTTCTCTTTCCAGTTTTTCTCTTATCGTAAGACAGGGATTCAATTGATCGGCTAATGCTGTAAGAAAAGGATTTTTCGTTTCTTCAGCGAGTTTCTTTACGGCTTCTATGTGATAAAGTGCTTTTTTTAGCTGGCACAGTTCACGGGGCCCTACTTTTTGAAGCCCTACTTTAGAAATCAGACGTTCCAGATCGCCTATCTGTTTAATATGACTAAGAAATTCCTCAAGGAGATTTTCCTTTTTTACCAGATACTCAACCATTCCAAGCCGTTCTTCTATAGGCTTAAGCTCTTTTAATGGCATGATGATCCACTTATGAAGCAATCGTGCACCCATAGGGGTTGAAGTCTGATCTAATATTTCGAAAAGCGTAACTGCATTGTCGTTTGCAGAACTAACCAGTTCGAGGTTACGGATCGTAAAACGATCCAGCCAGACATATTTATCCTGCTCGAGACGGGAAATGGAAGAAATATGTTTAAGATTACGGTGTTCTGTTTCATTTAAATAATGAAGTACCACCCCTGCTGCTACGGTTCCGGCTTGCAGCTTGTCTACTCCAAAACCCTTTAGCGAAACGACTTCAAAATGCTTGGTTAGTGTTTCGGTCGTATAATCAGTTGTAAATGCCCAGTCATCTAAATGAAAGGTATAAAACTTATCACCGAAAAGCTCCAGAAAATCTTTCCTTCTGCTTTTTTGAAAAACTACTTCGGTAGGCTTAAAGCCCTGCAGGAGTTTGTCTATATATTCAGCGTCTCCCTGGGCAACAAGGAATTCACCGGTTGAGATATCAGCAAAAGAAACACCAATTGTATTTTTATCAAAGTATACGGCAGCAAGGTAATTATTGGATTTTTGGCTGAGTATGTTATCACTATAAGCAACACCCGGAGTTACCAGTTCGGTAACACCTCTTTTAACAATTGTTTTGGTTGCTTTAGGATCTTCGAGCTGGTCGCAGATGGCTACCCGCTGGCCCGCACGGACGAGTTTGGAAAGGTAGTTATCTAATGAGTGGTGAGGAAAGCCGGCAAGTTCAAGAGAACCTCCATTTGGTCCGGTGCCTCTTCTTGTAAGTACGATTCCTAAGATCTGGGCTGTTTTTACAGCATCCTCGCCAAATGTTTCATAAAAGTCGCCAACCCTGAACAGTAACAATGCACCAGGATATTTTGCCTTAATGGCATTATATTGCTGCATCAATGGGGTTTCTTTCGTATTGTCTTTAGCCAAAATGATTCTGTTTACAAAATCATAAAGATACTATTTGGTAAACAGGCTTTATGATTTGTTGAAAATTTAAAAAATGTGAATAGGTTTAAAATCTGGCAAGAAAAAACTAAAGTCTGCCGAGGTAGGAAAGGAAAAGTTCCAGTGCTTCCCGCTTTTTATCATCGAGTTCAAAATCGAGTTTATTCAGCAGGTAATCGTCAAGGTCAAAATTGACCTCAGGGGGAATCTCCTTTAGCAATTCTTTACGTTTTGACACACCCAGGGCAAGTGCCTTGTTGAACAGCGCTATGAAAGATTGGGATATAACTTTATTGGCTACCCAGGCTGCGTATACAAAGGGAAGACCGGTAAAGGCCATCCATTCTTCTCCCATGTCATAAGCGTAATGATAGTCGGCTTTTTTGCCAAACGTCCGGTCGCCAATCAGCACAATCGCATCCGTAGCAGCATCAGGATCGTCAGTAAAGATAACATCAGACTTCCAGTGAAATTTAAGTAATATCCGGGCCAGATTATTGGACGTGCGGGAGTGACTGTCGAGCCTTACCGTCCTGATTTCAGAAGCAGGTACATTACTGAATATGAAAACAGAGTTAACCGCTCCTACAGAACCTATACAGTAATTTGCAATGATATTCGCGTTTGGCACATCAGGTATTGCCGCCACCGGGATCAAACCTATATCTGCCTGGTTATTGATCAGTTTCGCAGCACAGTCTGAAGGAATATCTAAACTTAAATCTATAAGGCCTGCAACTTCAGAATGTTCAATGCCATAAAGAAAGGGCTTGGTATTCGTATAGGAAACTGCAGATATCTTAATTTTACTCAAAAGAACTTATTTTAAATGATTGGTATTGTTAAAGTCAGTAATGGTATACTGATCACCTGTTAGCTCCAGTTTATAAAGTGTAGTG
>DATFQH010000463.1:0-4791 GCA_035264385.1 Pedobacter sp. | reverse complement strand
GCCTGGGCGTCAATGTCTCTGCTCAGGTTATCTCTGAAGGAATAAACCGCAACCAGCGCGGCAATGCCCAAAACAATCGCCGCAACAAACAGGAACAGCCGCGACCTGTTGCGGCGGCTGTCGCGCCAGGCCATTTTAAACAGCCAGCGGATGCCCGCAGACTTGCGGACCAGCGACTCAGACCCCTGCATATTCATCAGATTGTATGGTTCCGCTCTTCATTTTAATGACCCTCGAAGTCTTTGAGGCCAGTTCCATATCGTGGGTAACGATAACCAGCGTAGTACCCGCCTCCCTGTTCAGTTCAAATAACATTTTCTGGATCTTTTCGCCGGTCTCCCCATCCAGATTTCCCGTAGGCTCATCTGCAAACAAAATCGCAGGGCTATTGGAAAATGCCCTTGCCAAAGATACCCGCTGCTGCTCCCCGCCCGAAAGCTGTACCGGATAGTGGTGGGAACGATCGGCCAGCCCCACCCTGTCAAGCAGTTCAAGCGCACGCTGCCTGATGTTCTTCTGCCTGTGCAGTTCCATCGGCACCATCACATTTTCCAATGCCGTCAATGTGGGCATCAGCTGAAAGTTCTGGAAAATAAAACCAACATACAGGTTCCGGAGCGCAGCCCGTTTATCTTCGCTCAATCCGTCCAGCGCAATCCCGTTGAGGGCCACGCTACCCGAACTGGCATGATCGAGCCCTGCACAGATACCCAGCAAAGTTGTCTTACCACTGCCCGAGGGCCCTGTAATGGCCATCGTTGCTCCCTTGGCAACAGCAAAGCTGATACCTTTCAGTACTTCAAGCTCTTTGCCTGCACTTTTATAGATTTTACTGACCTGCTGAACTTCAAGAATGGTTTCGGCTGACATAGAGAAAGATTTTTAAACTTAACGCTGCAATTACCTGTTAAATATACAAGGTTCAACAAGTATTGCCTATTTTAGACAGCTACATTACAACTATGTTACGAACAAGAATTAGCTCAATATTGTTTCTGGCGGTCATAATTACCGGCTGCGGAAGCGAAAACAAAAAAGAGACTGAAGCAGGAAAAGTTACCGAACCTCAGGCCGCAGCAGTACGTGCAGATGCAGCTTCAGCTACCGGGCGCCAGAACATTCTGTTCTTTGGCACGAGCCTCACCGCAGGCTACGGGCTGAGCCCTGAGGAAGCCTATCCCGCTCTGATCCAGAAAAAGATAGATTCTTTGAACCTCAATTATAAAGTCATCAACGGCGGGCTGAGCGGAGAAACCTCCGCAGCCGGCAAAAACAGGATCGATTGGCTGCTAAAGCAACCCGTTGACATTTTTGTGCTGGAGCTTGGGGCCAACGACGGTCTGCGCGGACTATCCGTAAAAGAAACCACCGCCAACCTTCAGGCCGTCATCGACAAAGTAAAAAAGAAATATCCCGAAGCCAAACTGGTGATGCTGGGCATGCAGATGCCACCCAATATGGGTGCAGCATATACCACCGGGTTCCGCAATATGTTCAGCACACTTGCTAATAAAAATGACATGATCTACGTTCCTTTTCTTCTGGAGGGTGTCGGCGGCGTTAGTAAACTGAACCAGGGAGACGGCATTCACCCGACCGCCGAAGGCCATAAGATTCTGGCCGGCAACGTGTGGATGAAACTTCAGGGCGCGCTATAGTTCGCGCCAGCCAGGCGGTGTAGGCTTTGTTACAAACATCAGGTGTGCCAGGGGTGTTGTATTAAACAACAGAACACCTAAGCATTTATCAAGATGAAAAAATCAACCTTCCTTATTGCAGCCATACCTTTTGTAGTGGCTTGTGGCGGCGGCTCAAAAAATGACCAGTCTGCCGCAGACAGTACAAATACCGACGATACGACAACCGGCGAATTGGTATTGCCTGCCCCCGATACCAACGCCGCTCAAACAAAATTCAGCAAAGTGATCGGCTGGCCATCGGGCAAAACTCCTGTAGCCCCGGCAGGTTTTACGGTGACCAAATTTGCCGAAGGTCTGAAAAGTCCGCGCAACATCTATGTGGCGCCCAACGGTGATATTTTTGTGGTACTCAGCAATTCCGAAAGATCTTTGAAAGAAAAGGTGGTAAGCACCATTACCGGAAAAGCGAAGAGTGAGGTGGCCGGCGAAAGTGCCAATACGGTAGTACTCCTCAGAGATGAAAACAAAGACGGAATACCTGAGACCAAGACCAACTTTCTCGGCGGATTAAACCAGCCTTACGGCGTACTGGTTATTGGAGGCGCCTTTTATGTAGCCAATACCGACGGCCTCTGGAAATACCCCTATAAGGCAGGCGATACGAGAATTACCGCCAAAGGCACAAAAATCCTTGAGCTTCCTGCGGGCGGATATAACAACCACTGGACACGAAACCTGATCGCAAACGCAGACAACTCCAAAATATACGTAGCGGTAGGCTCTGGCAGCAATGCCGGCGAAAACGGCATGGAATACGAGCAGAGAAGAGCCAATATCCTGGAAGTAAATCCGGACGGTTCAGGCGAGGTTATTTATGGCAGCGGCCTCAGAAACCCGGTTGGAATGGCCTGGGCACCAGGGACCAATACTTTGTGGACAGCCGTAAACGAACGCGATGGTTTAGGTGACGATCTTGTCCCTGATTACATCACCTCTGTAAAAAAAGGCGGCTTCTATGGTTGGCCCTACTCCTATTACGGCAAAAATGAAGATCCAAGATTAAAAGGACTGAAACCCGATCTGGTAGCCCGTGCAATCGTGCCGGATGTAGCTGTTGGTGCTCACACCGCTTCATTGGGCCTGGCCTTTTATACCGGAAGCAAATTCCCCGAAAAATACAGACAAGGTGCATTTATCGGCCAGCATGGCTCATGGAACAGATCCGCGCTTGTCGGCTACAAAGTAGCTTTTGTACCATTCAATAACAGCAAACCCGCCGGTAAGCCTGAAGATTTCCTTACGGGCTTTATCGCAGATGAGGAAAAAGGCGAAGTCTACGGCAGACCAGTAGGCGTAGCCATAGCACCTGACGGCGCATTGTTGGTTGCCGATGACGTGAGCAGCACGGTCTGGAGAATAGCTGCAAAGTAACTGACCCTGTCTTAGTTCTTAATGACTGCGCTGTGAATGCACAGTGAGTCCGCCATGAGTCCGCCTTTTTACTGGGAAAAGGCGGACTCATGGTGGACTCATGGCGGACTCACTACGAACGAGGTAGCTATGATGTCCTGCCCAGGTATAGCTCCTTGTTGAGTGACGCTAAGTAGAGGTAATTTATGAGTAATAAAAAAAGGCGCTGAAATCAGCGCCTTTTGAATAAATTTCGTTTTGTACTAGCAATATTGCTCGAAAGCACCGATCAGACTATCAGCAATCATTTGTGCCGGACGGCCTTCAATCTGGTGGCGTTCGATCATGTGAACAAGCTTACCATCTTTAAACAATGCCATAGACGGAGATGAAGGAGGGAAAGGAATCATATAGCCCCTGGCTCTGTCAACTGCATCCTTTTCCATTCCTGCAAAAACCGTTACCAGTTTATCCGGGTGTTTTTCATTGGCAGCAGCCAATCTTGCTGCCGGACGCGCGTTCGCAGCTGCACAGCCACATACAGAATTCACAACAACAAAAACAGTTCCTTCGCCTGTAATGGCCTGATCAAC
Organism: Pedobacter sp.; assembly: GCA_035264385.1. Classification (GTDB taxonomy): domain Bacteria; phylum Bacteroidota; class Bacteroidia; order Sphingobacteriales; family Sphingobacteriaceae; genus Pedobacter. The sequence goes on along the minus strand of DATFQH010000463.1, from coordinate 1,148 downwards.
TTCTTCTGAAGTTTTCAACTCCTCAAAACCTACTTTAGTAAGTTCAGCACGCATAGGTTCAACTAAATATTCTGGATACATATGATTTAATATTTTTATATTTTTTTCTTCTTTGAGCTACAAAGGTACTGTGCCTTTAATTAGCATCAAAGTGTTGGCGATAAGACAAATATAGTTTTGACCTTCAAATTACTTTGCACAACCCCGGTAAACAGGTATTCATTCTCCCGACTTATCATTTTTTCGCTTTATTCTTCTTCCCGAATTGTCTTGGGTAGTAAGATATCGTAGTCATAAAATATTGCTTCAATACATTTTGGGTACCTGTAGTGAAACTGTTCGAGTTTCCGTAATTGATCACACTGGTATTCTGGTGGAGCAGATCGAGTGCAGAGAACTTAAACTCTGCGTTATTGCCTTTAAGAAACCGGTAAACTGCGCTGGCATTCCAGATGGTGAAATTGATGTCATCAGCAGTCGAGGACGAGTTCTTGTTGAATGTTACATTACTGTTTAGTGTAAATCTTTTGGTGACATTATAACTGCTGCTCAGTGTGGTACCCATATTTTTACCGCTGTATTCCGTATTGAAGGCTTCCTGTTTGGAATGCGAAGTATTGTAAGATTGACCTAACGCAATGGCCAGGTAACTTTTGTAGGTATAATTGATATTGGCGTTTGTATTGGTGTTCAGGTTGGTCGAAAAAGTAAAGATACTGTTGGTATAGCCGGGGTTTTTATTTGCGTTGAAATTGCTGCTCAGGCTCAGCTGAAGTTCTGATGACTTTAGCTTGTATGCCTTTCTGATGTTACCATAACCGGTGATGTATTTGTGTCCGTTTGCGTTAACCAGGTATACCGTACGCCTGTTTTGCTCATCGATCTGCAGACTGTCTACAATATTATTGGCAATCAGGCCCGCATTGAGACTGAGGTAATAATTGAGGGTATTTTTACTGCGCTGGTCATTACTGCTGAAGCTAAATGACAGTTCCCGCTGCACCCCTTCCTTCAGGTTAATATTGCCCCTTTGCAAATAGTACAGGTTGGTACTGTCGGTAAGTGGTGCCAGCTGGTTGATATTGGGTATATTGATCTTTGTAGAATAGTTAAGGTCATAACTTTTCGATGTTTCCCCGTATTGATGA
>DATFQH010000462.1:0-2626 GCA_035264385.1 Pedobacter sp. | reverse complement strand
AAAATCAGGGCATTGAAGATCATTAAAATAGGTGCCCCGGTAGCGCTGCAGTATGCCTTTGAGATCAGCGCGTTTAGTGGCGCAGCTATTCTGATCGGTACTATTGGTGCGGTAGAACAGGCGGCTCATCAGGTAGCCATTAACCTTGCTGCTGTAACTTATATGATGGCAAGCGGGATAGCATCAGCAGCAACCATAAAAACCGGAAATAACTTCGGTAAGGGAGATTTGCTGGATCTGCGTCGTTCGGCGATTGCGAGCTATCATGTGATACTTCTCTTTATGAGTGTGACGGCCGTATTCTTTATTCTGGCCAATTCCCTGTTGCCTTATATCTATACTGAAGACATCAGGGTGATAGAAATTGCTGCCCAACTGTTGATCATTGCCGGTTTCTTCCAGCTATTTGATGGTACACAGGTTGTAGGGCTTGGAATTCTCAGAGGCATGGGCGATGTAAATGTGCCGACGATCATCACATTCATTGCCTATTGGATTATTGGAATACCTTTAGGATACCTGCTTGGTATACAGTTAAATATGGGGGTAAATGGCATATGGTATGGCCTCACATTCGGATTGCTTACTGCCTCCCTCCTTTTGTTTATCAGGTTTCAACGTAAGACCCGGCTTATTAAAGGTCTTTAAAATTTGCAAGGGGATTTTCTGCGTGATACAAGTTATCTTAACTTACTGATGCTTTAGGATTTGTTTTTTTTTCAAATGGAACCGTATAGTATCTGGTCTGGCCATATGTACAGAAGAATGTGGCTCTGCAATTTTGAATTCCTGGCGTATTTTTCTAAGCCGATATTTTCCTAAACCTTCGGTCCGGGCAAATATCGGCAAGACACTCTTGACTGTTTATCTAAAACAATTTTTCTTGTGGTGGTTTGACGCCTGCCAATCGAAGATAGACTGTAGTTTGCCCCCTGTGATGAGCCTGATGTTCAAAGGCTTTGGCCAGAGCCGTTCTTTTAGACATATCAAAGCTTCCGAACAATTTGATGACTTCATCCAGTTGTGCATCAGTTAGCTTTTTCACATTATCGATCACAAAATCATAGCTGGCTAGAACCAGTTTACTGACATTAGCTTTAGACTTATCAGTAGTTTTTTCCAGCTCTCCCTGGCCAAACGGACTTTTAGTACCGGTAGCACCTGCTGCAAAACCATAATTGGCATCCGACAGGTGTAATACTTGCTCTGCGAAAGATCGCATTTCTGGAGTGGGCTTTAATGCATAACCATTTTCGGGCATTGCATCCAGGTATTCTTTGGTGTAGGCTTTAGACCTTTCCCATTCCTTTACGATGTCGGTAACTTTTACTTGTGCCTTTGCCATTTGGCTGCCTATGACCAGACATAGCGCGATTATTAGACTTTTTAGTTTCATAATTTCTTAGCTTTTAAGATGAATATTTAATTATACTTCAAATAAAATTACGGTTTTCCTGAATGTAAATCATGAGTAGAACCAAATACTTTCCTGAGGATAGCCTGGTCAAAGCATAAGCGACATACCTGTAACCTAAATAGCTTCTAACTTTTTATAATGAACTGACAACTAGATTTATATCCTTTTATTTGTAAATAAATTTTGTAGAGTGAAAAAATGGTAATAATATTGTCGACTTATTCTGTAGACTTTATGTTGCCAGATAATTATCAAACAAAACAAATGGGTCTACAAGAAAAGCCGATCGGTGTAAACATCAGCAGTATTAAGCAGGAAAAGAAATGGAAGAAGGTGGCATATTTCTGCCTCATTATCCTCACTGTGCTGTTTATTGGTTTTGCAGGGTACACCTACCTTACTTACGATTCTGTAGTGACTTTTGGCACGCAGCTATACGAGCAAATGGACGACATGTTTTTCTGGATGCTTATTGTCGGTTTTGTAGCCCAGATGGTTGATGGTGCGCTTGGTATGGGTTATGGGGTTGTTTCTACTACACTGTTGCTTTCCGGAGGATTGAATCCTGCGGTGATCTCTGGAAGCATCCACACTGCAGAAATGTTCTCGAGTGGGGCCTCAGGTTTTAGTCATTATCGCTTCGGGAATGTAAATAAAAAGCTCTTCAAGACGCTATTGATTCCGGGTGTGTTAGGTGCCATTGCCGGAGCTATCTTATTGAGCTATGCAGGTGAGGCTTTCTCTAAATATATTCGTCCGGTTATATCGGTTTATACCCTGCTGTTAGGTATCCGGATCCTGTTGAATGCCTTTAAGGAAAAACAAAAGCCAGAAAAGGTTAAGCACGCCGGCTGGCTGGCTGGTGCCGGTGGATTTCTGGATTCATTCGGCGGTGGTGGCTGGGGCCCGCTGGTAACCTCAACACTGATATCTAAAGGCAGAACGCCAAAATATGTGATTGGTTCTGTAAGTCTTACAGAGTTTTTTGTTACAATGGCAAGTGCCGTTACTTTCTTTTTTATTCTTGGTGTAAGCCATTGGCAATCTATTCTGGGGCTTATCGTGGGTGGTGTACTTGCTGCTCCTATTGCCGCACGTCTGGTTGGAAAGTTACCGATCAAAAAAATGTTTATTGGTGTTGCGGCTATTGTAATTGTTTCCAGCGTCCGGATCATTTGGATGTCGGTTGCGAAAATGATTTAGTTATAA
>DATFQH010000461.1:0-15113 GCA_035264385.1 Pedobacter sp. | reverse complement strand
AAGGCTACAAGCTGATCAGGGAAGTTAACCTGATGATCGATGTGATCCCTACCCTGGCCATCAATGATGCTGATAAAAAGGCTTTGGTAGGAGAAAGTGCCTTTATCAGAGCCTATGCCTATTTTTCACTGGCAAAACGTTATGGTGGCGTCCCGTTAATTAAAGGTTCGCAGCCTTATGGGTCACCTGAATCTTTAAAAGTACCAAGAAGCACGGAGCAGGAAACCTGGGATTTTGTGCTACAGGAATGTGATCTGGCAATTGAAAATCTGGGTATCGAAAAGGGCAGACGCGCGAATAAGTTCAGTGCCTATGCGCTAAAATCAAGAGCAGCACTTCATGCGGCCTCGCTGGCTAAATTTGGCAGCAGGGCACCTTTAACCGGTGATGCGGTAACGCAAAAACTAGTAGGTTTGGATGCAAGCCTGGCGGCAGGTTATTATGACGCAAGCATTAAGGCGGCAGAAGCTATTATCAGCTCGGGTCAATATGGCTTATTCAGGCCAAACCCTGCCAGCCCTGCTGAAGCAGCCGAAAACTACAGGCAGCTGTTTGAAAATCCAAACTCAGCACCTGAAGAGGCGATGCTCATTAAGGGATATGCCCTACCGGGAACTAATCTTGGCCACAATTACGACATCTGGTACCAGCCGGCGCAACTGGCCAATGGCTGGCCTCACCCCGGCCGGATGAACCCGACACTTGATCTTGTAGACACCTACGAAAGCTATACTGATCCGGGTAAAAGCGCCCCGATCATCACTACCCAGGACGGCTTACCAGGCGACTATAATGGATACAGCGCAGGTAAAAATTATGTTCGGTACGATACACCAAATGACATTTTTAAAGACAAGGATGCACGCCTATGGGGAACTGCAGTGTTACCGGGGACCATATGGAAGAATACTCCTATCATCATTCAGGCAGGTTATGTAAAACCAGATGGCGAGGCTGTGATCCGAACAAAAGCAGAGATTACCATCAACGGAAAAACCTACCATACCTATGGTGCGGCCAATGTGACCCAATATTCTGGTTTTGACACCTATGGCGGTAACAACACCAGAACAGGATTCTCATTTAAGAAGTTCCTGAACCAGCAAAAGGCTGTGGTTTCGGGATGGAATCAAAGCACAACAGATTTTATGGAATTCCGTTATGCCGAGGTCTTGCTAAACTATGCTGAAGCAGTAGCAGAAAGCGGAACCGGTAATGCCGCTGCTGCAGCCAAAGCACTAAATGATGTACGCAGGCGTGCCGGTCATACTGTCGATGAACCCCTTACCTCTGAAAATGTGCAAAGAGAAAGAAGAGTTGAACTTTCTTTTGAGAACAAAAGATTCTGGGACCTGATCCGCAGAAGAGAGTTCCATACCATCTTCAACAACAGGAGCATGCATACCCTGCTGCCGCTGCAGGATCTAAGGGCGCTGCCAGAAACCAAGTACATCTTTGTACGTGTGGTAGTTCCTAATACCAACCCCCGGACTTTTGAGTCCAAAACCTATTACAGGTACATTCCTGGTATCGGTGCAAATGGTTTAGTACAAAACCCTCAGTATTAGAAATTATGAATAAGAACAGCATATTAGTTTTATTAAGCATTGTCGCGCTCTCCGCTATCTCTGCACTCTCCGCCTGCAAGCTGGATAACTTCGAAAAACCAGCTGCAGGGCTCTCCGGAAAATTTATAGATGCTGAAACCAATGAATTGGTTCAGCAGGACATCATCCGCGGCACCCAGATCGAGCTCAAAGAACACGGTTATGATCCGGTTTCTTCGCAATTTCTCATTGTAAAAACGGATGGTACTTACGAAAACAGTCTCCTTTTTGCAAATACCTATACCATCCAGCCGGTAAGAGGTAATTTCATTGCCGTTGATCCGCAGGATTTTAAGATCAGCGGACAGGCTAAACTGGATTTTAAGGTAGTTCCCTACATCCGCATTAAGGAAGCAAGCATTGTGAAGAATGGCACAAAGATCGTTGCCAGCTTTAAACTGCAGCAGAACCTGATCAACAATGTTAAGAAGATCGGTCTGTACGCACATATCGATCCAAGAGTGGGTGAACCCATGAGACAGGCAGCCGCGGAACGGGAACTCAATGCGGTAACCGACCCAAATGAAGTCTTTACTCTTGAGATCGACCTGCCCTCAAACAATACGGTGCTGAAACCAGGGAACCAGTATTATTTCCGTATTGGGGCTCTGCTGGATGCACCGGAAGCCAAACTGAATTACATATCTGCGGTTCGTATCGCTATTTAATCCTTTATGACCAACAGCCGTTCCTTTCCAAAAAAGAAAGGAACGGTTTTTTCACTTAAAACCATCCTGAAATGAAACTTAAAAGATTATCAGTGCTGCTGCCCTTAATGACGGCAGTGATCCTTTCCTGTTCCAAAAGCAAAGATACACCTGCAGAAACAGAGAAACCCATGATACCGGATCCGGAGGTAAAGGAAGTTATTTACGATGAAACCGGCTGTTTGTATACTTCTTATACCAACCTGGTTATGGCGGGTTACCAGGGCTGGTTTGCAGCTGAAGGCGACGATTCCAAGCGCGGCTGGTACCACTACCGCAACGACTGCGGTTTTCAGCCCGGCTGCGCCGCTGTCGATTTTTGGCCCGATATGGCCGAGTATACCAAAAAGTACCAAAGTCCCTTTAGCTTTGCAGATGGTAGCAGTGCCTATTTGTACAGCCCCTATGATGAGGAAAGTATAGACCTTCACTTCAAATGGATGAAAGACTACGGACTTGATGGCGTATTTATGCAGCGCTTTGTGGTAGAAATCAAAGATTCAAACCCTGAAGGCAAGCGTCATTTCAATAAAGTACTGGCCAATGCATTAAAAGCGGCGAAAAAATATAGCCGGGCAATCGGCGTCATGTATGACCTGAGTGGATGTACCAGTGCAGATATGGCAGCTTTGGAGAAAGACTGGGCTGAAATACAAGCTCAGTTCAAACTGTTTAGCAATGTAGAAAACCCTACCTATATCAGACACAACAAAAAGCCGCTGCTGACCATTTGGGGTGTAGGGTTTAATGACAACCGAAAGTATACTGTTGCTGATGTGCAACGCGTACTGAACAACGTCAAAGGGCCCGAAAAGAAGGTATCGGTAATGCTGGGTGTACCCTATTACTGGCGCACATTAAATAATGACACTGAAAATACACCTCTGCTGCACACACTGATCAGGCAGGCAGATATCATTATGCCATGGGCGGTCGGCCGTTACGGCTCTGATAATTACAACCAGGTAGCAGGTACCGTACTAGCCGCCGATATACAGTGGGCAAAGAACAATACTGTTGATTATGTGCCGCTGGCATTTCCCGGGTTTACCTGGGGCAATCTCCGGAAAGACCCCTCCCTTTACAATTCTATCCCAAGAGAACAAGGCAATTTTCTTTGGAAGCAGGTTTCAGGAGCAAAGATCTCAGGAGCAAAGTCACTTTATGTGGCCATGTTTGATGAGATTGATGAAGGCACCGCGATATTCAAATCATTGAGAGAAAATGAAGTTCCGCTAAACGGCGCGGGTAAGTTCACCGGCATCGAAAACAACCTCGGATCTGATTATTATTTATGGCTTACAGGGCAAGCTACCAACTGGTTTCATGGAAAGGGTGCTTATAGTGCAGTCAAACCTGTAAGGTAAACCTATTCATATATTAACTGAGAAAGGCCGGGAAATTCCCGGCCTTTCTCAGTTTAAAGAAACATAAAGCTCACTCTGAGTTAACCATGTGCCCTTCTCTTTTCGCCACATCGCCGCATAATTACCACGATACTCCGCATTTTTATAATTCCAGGTGCCACTTTCCCAGGCCAAATCACCAGTATCAGCAATTTTAATCTCCCCGGGTATCCTTTCAAACAGCGGACTGCCTTTGGAGAACATATATTTCCAGTCTGCCAGGATTTTGAGTTTGCCGGCCGTATGGCTTCCATCGCCTGCTATCTGCACAAAATCCAATCGCCAGTGTTTGGCTACGCCATCTGCATCCTTTCTGGCAATACAGGCATTCGAATCCAGTCTGCATGCCCTGATAACGACTTCATCAGATAAATTCATGAAACAATAATAGCAATTTTGACCTCAATAAACTGAAGGTGGCGGCTTAATTTTTTCCGGGATCAGCACAAAGCAGACAGGAGCTGACCTGATTTTCAAAGGTTGCTTTGTACGCGACTTGCGCCAAAGTTTTTGCAGTTCAGAAGCAGAATTGCAACGGTAAACAGGGACACTGCATGAAGCGCTGACAAAACCGGGGGATGATCGTTTTCGGTTCATAACAAAAAAGGTTATCGGAATTATACATTCTCAATATACACTAATATCATTTGGTAATCAAATTATTTACTAATAATATTAGCATTAAATTCCGGATCTGATTGCAGCCAATGGAAACCGGCAGCGACCCTAACGTCAAGCCATATATTGCTATTCCCACTTTTATGTTCAATGGAATATTGCTACTGGATGAGCATTAAACCTGATACTATTTTAACTACCTTGGCATCATTAGAATCTTTAAGCCAGGACATGTACAAGAATATCATCAGAGAGATTACTCCCCTAACCGTACACGATTGCTTTACTATTTTTTCGAGAGATAAGAGCGGGTTCGATTTCCCGTTGCACAACCATGAGGAAATGGAGTTGAACCTGATCATCAATGCCAGAGGAGCAAAACGTATTGTAGGAGACCATATAGAGGAAATTGAGGCCCTGGAGCTTGTTTTCGTAGGATCAAATCTGGCACACGGATGGTTTACACACAATTGCATAAGCAAAGAAATCAAGGAATACACTATACAGTTTCACAAAGACCTGATCGATGAAAAGTTCCTAAGGAGAAACCAGCTGAGTCAGATCAGGAAGATGTTCGAACAGTCAAAAAAAGGTGTACTATTTAGCCGGGAAACAACAGAAGAACTGATGCCCCGCATTACCGGTCTGGTCAAAAAACGTGGCTTTAGTTCTATCCTGGAGTTGCTTTCCATTTTGCATGACCTTTCCACATCAAAAGGATGCAGAACCTTATCGGACGCAAGTTTCACCAATGAGAACTATACCTATAACAGCCGAAGGATCGAAAAGGTATTTGAATATATGAACCTAAATTTTGGTAATCTGATCACGTTAAATGATGTCGCCAAAGTGGCCAATATGCCTGAAGCTTCTTTCAGCAGATTCATTAAGAAAAGAACAGGATACAGCTTTATCGACAGCCTGAATGAGATCAGACTTGGTCATGTATCACGTATGCTGCTCGATACGACTGAATCTGTCTCTGAGATCGCATTCAAATGTGGCTTTAACAATATGGCCAACTTCAACCGTACTTTTAAGAGTAAAAAAGGCTGCACACCAAAAGAATTCAGAAGCAACTATCTAGAAAACAGGGTATTTGTTTAAAATAGCCGCTGTATAAAATCTCTCAATTGCTCACGCCAGAACCTCCACTCATGACCGCCGGGGCTTTCATAACTTTCAAACCTGATCTTCTTCTCCCTAAGCATATATCCCATAGCCAAATGCCCCGGATAACGCGGATCATCTTTACCGCAGGCAATCCAGAGCAGCTTTATATTGGCGTTGACCGCTTCCGGCTTATTGAACACCCCGGGAATGCGTTCATTGATGTCAAATTTAGCATCACTAAGCAGACCCGAACTGAATTCGCCGATATAGCTGAACATGTCCTGGTGCTTCAGTCCTATAATATAGGCCTGCCCTCCGCCCATAGACAGTCCGGCTATCGCTCTTGAGCCTTTATCTGCTCTTATACGGAAGTTCTTTTCTGCATAAGGAATAACATCCTTCAACAACTCCTGCTCCAGCTGTTCAATACCTTCTTTAGAGCTCCCTCCTGCCCATGTGCCATCGGTAAGCCCGTTGGTCATCACAATGATCATGGGTTTGGCTTTGCCGGCAGCAATCAGATTCTCCAAAATCACATCCGCTTTGCCTGCAGCTTGTGTCCAGCTGGTTTCGTTATCGCCACCTCCATGCCTGAGATATAGCACAGGAAACCTGGCCGTTGCCGATTTACCATATTCTGCAGGAAAGAAAATTACCATACCCCTGAGCCTGTTTAATGCTGAAGAATGATATTTTATATAGCTGAGTGTACCATGCGGTATCTGTTGCACCTCATCAAATCTGGGTCGAGCTTCCGAAACTTCTACAATGCTTCCATAGATTTCGGTACCGCTCTTTACAACAGGATTGGCAGGATCTGTGACATTCAGGCCATCGGCACAAAACTGGTAGGAATAAATCCCCGGTGCAACGGGAGGTATGGTGACCTGCCAGGTCCCGGCTGTATCCTTATTCATTGGCATTGGCTTGATGTTCCATTCCCCAAAGATCAGTTTCACTTCCGCTGCATTTTTAGCCTTAAGTCTAAATGTGATACTTCTGTCCTGATGGACTACCGGTGAAAAGGTTACAGTAACCGGGCTCCACCAGCCTTGTACACTATAGTCGTTTTTTGGTTTTTGTGCCGAACTTTCAAGTCCTAAAGCAATCAGCAGCAATAATACAATCTTATGCATGACGATATATTTAAATCCGGTTTAAAATCCAGTGGCTTTGTTTGTTTCTGCCAGCCTGCAGATTGCCTGCACTGAGCTTGAGGAATTGAGTCCGTCTTCTGGTGTATTGATCACGTAGTCGAGCAATTGTTCTACAGATGAAAGCGCTACATGCATCCTGGTATCCGATGAAGCATAATAAATATAGACTTTACCATCGTCATCAGCGATCCACCCATTGCAAAAAGTCACATTCGACACATCACCGACCCTTTCTTCTCCTTCCGGAGCCAGAAAATATCCGGATGGTTTGTGAATGACCTTACACAAGTCATTTAAATCTGTAAGGAACATATACAAAGTATAACGCAATCCGGCGGCAGTATTCCGTACTCCATGTGCCATATGCAGCCAGCCTTTTTCGGTTTTTATTGGGGCAGGGCCCAATCCGTTCTTGGCTTCATAAATGGTATGATAAATACGTTTGTCCAGTACGGTTTCGACCTCTACCGTCGCATTTTCAATGCCGTCTGACAGACCAAAGGCGATACCTCCGCCTTTACCGGCCTCTATAAAGGCATCCTGCGGGCGTGTGTAAAAAGCATATTTCCCATTTACAAACTCAGGATGCAGTACTACGTTCCGCTGCTGCGGAGAGGACGTTTTAAAATCTGACAGGCGCTCCCATCCCAGGAGGTCCTTAGATCTGATGATACCGCATTGTGCAACTGCCGAAGACTGGTCGGCTTCAGATACGTTCGGGTCTTTGCTTTCAGTACAAAAGACACCGTAGATCCAACCATCTTCGTGCGCTACCAGACGTATGTCGTACAGATTTGTTTCCCCTTCCCTATGCGGAATGATAGCAGGTTTATCCCAAAATCTAAATTCGTCTATTCCATTAGGGCTCTCTGCAACGGCAAAGAACGACTTCCGGTCGTTGCCCTCTACCCTCGCCATCAGCAGGTATTTGCCATTAAATTTTATAGCACCTGCATTAAATACCGCATTGATCCCTATTCGTTCCATTAAAAATGGATTGCGCTGCGGGTTCAGGTCGTACTTCCAAAAGTAAGGGATGTGCGCGCTACTGAGAACAGGATATTTGAACCGCTGGAAGATGCCGTTCCCAAATTCTTCCCCCACATTCTTATGGGCAATAAAAGCTTCGTATTTATCTTTAATCTTTTCTAATCTCTTGTTGAAATCCATGATATAATTTGATCTTTTCTTAGTTTTCTAATTTATCCCACCAGGTCCTTTTCAGAATGAATCCGATCACGGCAATGGTGCCCAGCGTATAGATCAGGGGGAGTTTCATACCCAGGATCAGATACATGGGTAATATGGTGAGACAAAGCTGTGCAATCACACCCAGTACAACATTGAACATATCGAGTTTAAACCTGCCGTTGGGTTTGAAATCTGTATGTTCTGCCATGACCATCAGGCGAACAGGCTTCCAGAATCCCCAGGGCTTCACATTCCTGTAAAAGCTTTTCAGCACTTCAGTATCTGTAGCTGGTGCAGTGAATGTCCCGATCAGGCATCCGGCCATTGAAATGACAAAAAGCAGTGGGAAGTAATACAGGAACTGGATACCGCTAAAGAAATGAGAGAATACCAACGCTCCTGCGATACCGGTGATCATACCCCAGAAGAAACCGTTGGCATTGAAGCGCCACCAGTACCATTTGAGCATATTGGCCGCAATGTAGCCCCCATACAGGCCGGACACGATCCACTGCAGGATACTGTTCACATCCCTGGCAAAGAAGCCAAGCACAACGCCTGTTGCCACAACAACTATTCCGGTCAGGTAGTTCATGGTCATAATCTGTTTGGTACTGGCCCCGGGCTTTATATACTTGATGTAAACGTCATTAACAATATAGGCCTGTGCGGCATTCAGTGTACCGGAAAAAGTACCCATGAAGGCCCCCATTAATCCGGTAAGTACGATACCGAGTATGCCCACAGGCAGGAAGGAGTTAATGGCAGATGGCAGGATCTTTTCGAAGTCGGTACCCGAAGCTGAACCCAGGTCGAGCTGCTTATAGTATAGCAGGGCCAATACGGTAAGGCCGATCACCATGGTATAACGGACTGGCAGCAGGATGATCGACACAAAACCAGTCATTTTGGATGCTTCCTTTGGTGAACGGGTAGAGAGTACTTTCTGCATATCGTAATTTGGTGCAGGACCGGCCAAACTGGCAAACACCCCTTTAAACAGCATCATCATAAAGAAGATACCAAACAGACTATAACCGTCATCTTTTATTTTCTGACTGGCATCCGGCACCAGCGCAGACCAGTCTACATCCAGATTCCAGCCAAAAAAAGGATTATCCCAACCTTTCGGGATGATCAGCTTTTGATTTTGCAGGTGCGTATAAGCGATGATACCTATGGCTAGACAACCTATTGTCATGATAGCATATTTGATCACATCGCCCAGGACGATGCTGTGCATGCCCCCCAGCACGGAGTAAAAGGTGGCAAACAAAGTGAATACCAGACCATAAAAATGTGGCACATATTGCGGGGCCACATCGAAAGGGACATAGTGCTGCACCAGATTCCATGGAATAAAAATCTCGACAAATTTACCCAGCCCCACAAAACCGTAAGCAAGGAAACCAAGACATCCGATCAGTGCAAACACTACTGTAATGTTGTGAGAAGGTCTTACACCCCTGCCTTTTAATCCGAACCTTGTAGCCAGCCACTCTGCGCCAGTATCGGCATTAGACCTTCTGAGCCACTTGGCGAGGAACATCATGTTGAATACCTGATTAAATACTGGCCACAGCCAGGGAATCCAGATGCTTTTCAGCCCGTAGACAAAGCAGAGTGATACCATCCACATGGTACCGCTGATATCAAACATATCAGAGGCATCACTGAGACCCAGCATGTACCAGGGCAGTTTCTTTCCACCCATCAGGTAGCTTTCCTTATTTTCACGGGCTTTGTTGCGGTAATACCAGCCGATAAATACCATCATAACGAGGTAAAACACCAGGATTAGCACATCTATCAACTGTAATTTCATTTTTTTTCCTTTTTTTATTTAGCCGCTGCTAGAATATAATTACCTTATCAGTATTGGGTGCCAGTTCAATATCGGTGATCTTAAGTTTACCATCGCCGGTAACTGCCCTGCCGTCATTATATTTTCCTGATTCACAGTCAAATACTTTTAAGCTCTTCGGAACCGCAGCAGACCAGTTCAGTTCAATTACAGGCTTTTTACTTTCCTTTTTAGGATTGTACACATAGACAAAAGTACTGGCGCCGCATTTAACACTGTAAACTTCAACTTCAGGCAGTGTGGATTTTGCCTTTACAATGTCAAAAGAACCTTTCCCGGCAGCCAGCATCTGATCTGATATGGCGCTTATCCTTGCGATGTAACGGTCTGTACCACGGTCGTCAAAGAATTCCCACCACCACGACAAAGGCAGGATAGGTGTGGGTGAAAACAGTCCATACCACATTCCGCGTTTGAAATCACTGTCCATTTCTTCAGCAAAGAGGTTGAAGTTCTTAGACCAGTCATATTCATAGCCATACTCACCAATTACATAAGGCTTTCTGAAGTCATTGCTATATTTTAAAATATTAGCCGGCAATGCACGGTTGTTTTTATAAATATGTTTCTGGTTAAAATCTATGTTTTTCAGTGAGTTTAATCCCTCCAGGTCACGATGCGAAATGCTGGTGGTGATCAGGTGCCGGTATGGATCAAGCTGCTTCAGATAAGTACTCATTTCACCGTGCCATTGTACAATATCTGCTGCCGGGATTGGATTGGCAGCATTTCTGAACTGTACATTATCTATTTCATTAAAGAATTCCCATGCACCAACGGAGGCACTGTAACCCCATCGGGCGACAATAAAGCGCAGGCGGTTCCTGTACTGCGCTTTGGCTTGCGCGTCAACAAAGAACTGTGGTGTTGAAACGGAGTAACGGCCATGGCGTGCATCATGTGTACCCTCTCCTAGGGTCAGCATCATATATATTCCCAGTGAATCCGACAAGCTGATCAGCCTGTCCATCTTTTTAATGGCATCAGGATTAAAATATTCGTCTGAATTACTATACCTGCGGCTGTTGATGCCACTCTTCCAGTCGAGTGGCAGGTTCCAGGAGCAGATCCAGGTACGAAAATAATTGCCGCCATGTTTCACCAGCGATGGCAGCATATATTCATAATTGTATTGTTCCTTTTCATGCAGTTCTTTGAAGAATTTTGAATCATCTTCCGCACGTGATTCCCAGCACAGGTTTTCTCCTATGCCGCGGAAAGGTGTTCCGTTGTCGAATTTGAAAGTCCAGTTATCATGGTGATGCAGCATTCCTTTTGCTTTTGCAGGCCCGGAAGCAGAACTGAACACTCCGCCTCTTGAAAACGCAGCAGTACCACCCTGTTTTTTCAGTTCGAACCGGTAGCTGTACGTTCCTAGTTCCTGCGGCATAAAACGCGCCTTCCAAGTGGCACTGGCGCCGCTTTCACCAACCTCATAGTAGCAGGGTAATATTAGTTTTTTGCCTGATGGTGAAATCAGCAGCATATCGAGTGTTATTTCTTCCTGCAGGTAAGGATTTTTAAATTCTGCCTGAACGGTGATATCCCATTCTGCTTTTTGATATTGCGTTACAGCTTTATTCAGCAGTTTGTAACCAGAGATCTTGTCCAGGGCATGCACTTTATTATTTATTAAAAGCAGTCCTACAACGATAAGTTGAGAAATTTTGTTCATTTTGTCAGTTGTCATCGAGCCTCGGGAGACCGCAGATTTTAATTTATTTGATCACAACTAAGATACCTGAAGGCTAAAGCTGGTATTAATAGTATTTTAACATTTACTTATATTATAATACGTTGTCTTCAACTTTCCGGCTTTCCATTACTCATCAAATCGGATGGTATTTAATTTGATGAGTCCATCGTCGGGCAATTTTCTCCTGATCATAACAAAATACAAGTGATGGCTGCCGCTGATCTTTTTCGGAAGAGTGGCATCAAGCTCCATAAACTTATCAAAAGAACCTGTGGCAGGGAAAGCAATCCTGCTAATGACCGGACCAATCTGTGAATCCATACGAACTTCGATTTCTCCATCCTTATCTTTTGAAGCATAACTGTAAACAAATTTATTGATTCCGGTGAGGTCAATGTCTTTTAACAGGATATATGCCTGGTTACCTCCTTCTGACAAACTGTTACGAAATCTCGGAAAACCCGGATGAGCGTCTGCATAGACGGTCTGCAAAGTTGCGTCACGCAGATATATGCGGTCGGTGGAAGTGAGCGGCCCGGTTGCTTTACTGCCCTTATCGGTATAAGATGCTGTAAGTACATATCTGCCACGAGGCTCATCCGGATAGGATTCCAGGCTCAGACTTCCTGATTTTGCCAGAGGTCTCTTTGTTATTGGCTTCTTTTTGTCGGTCAGAGAAAAGATATACTTCACGATTTCCTTTGCGTCATCAACAGAGATCTGAGGATGGGCACTCATGGCATGCACTTTACCCCAATTGCCACCACCGCCTTCAATGATCTTTTTACTCAACTGCTGCAACGCCCCTTGCTGTGTCTTATATCGACCGGCAATTTGGTTGAAACTTGGACCAACGGCTATGGCACTGATCTGATGGCAGGCCTTGCAGTCGCTTGCTGCCATCAGGGCCTTTCCTGAATAGGCCGGTCCTGTAACCGCAGACCTGCCATCTGCGAGCGGCTCGGGCTGGTACACATAAGAAACGCTAATTCTTTTAGGATCTGTCTGCTTGTCTTCCCGGTCTGAAATATTGATTTGATACTTAAACGGCTTGCCTCTCCAGAAGAATGACTTATTGTTCTGGCTGCCGATCTTCACAACGGGGGCGGTATTGCCTGCTTTTACCTTCAGTGTATCCGTTGATACTGCGCCGTGGTTATCGCTGACCTTCAGCACAACTTGGTACACTCCTGGCTTGGTAAACATATATCTGGCCTCGGCGGTAGATGCACTGGCACGCTTGCCGTCAAAAAACCACTCATAACTCAGCCTGTCGTCATCATCGGGGTCCATGCTACCCTGGCTGCTAAACTTCAGCATGAAGGGAACTGCTCCGGCAGCCGTTTTATGAATTTGAAAGATCTTTTTTTCGGCAGTGAGAAATACTCTTTTATCGAGTGCTGCCATGTCAACTGTATCTACAATGCTGGCTTTAGCTAAGGGGTTGCGGTTGCCGGTGTTATATTCGATTTTAACAAGCCTTGCGTCCGCATTAGCGACCCCGTAAACAGAGCCATATTCCAACATATAAAGTATACCATCCTTGCCAAAGGTCATGTCTATTGGCCTTCTGAAATCTCCGTTCGTTGCCATGAAGGCCTCATTTCTCAGGAATTTCTCTTCGTCATCGAAACGGACCGTAAAAACCCAGTTACGCATCCAGTCGGCCATAAAAAGTGTCCCATCATAATACGCAGGAAATTTATTCGGCGAAGCCGATTGCTTATCGTAGCTGTAAAATGCGCCTCCGATGACACATCTTGCACCTGAGCCCAACTCAGGGAACTCTGCCGATGCAGCATATGGGTACCAGATCATTGCCGGCTGGGCAGGAGGAAGATAGGTTAGTCCGGTATTGTTGGGAGAATTATTAACCGGGGCTTTAGGATCGAAGAAAGGGCCGGCAGTTTTGGCGGCAAAGTCCCATTTGGCGTAGGCAAAATTATTACCGGCAAAGTATGGCCAGCCATAATTACCTGCTTGCTTCGCCTGGTTCAGTTCATCGTATCCCCTCGGACCTCTCGGGCCGCCTACTCCGGCGTCAGGGCCAATATCTCCCCAGTATAATACAGAAGTTTTGGAGTTGATAGCGATGCGGTACGGGTTCCTTACTCCCATCACATAAATTTCAGGTTTGGTTTTAGCAGTCCCTTCAGGAAAAAGGTTACCCCGCGGAATGGTATAACTGCCATCTGCTTCCGGATGTATCCGCAGTATTTTCCCTTTGAGATCGTTGGTATTGCCCGCTCCCCGCTGTGAATCCTGACTATAAAGCTCTGGATCGGGGCGCTCGTCCATTGGCGAATACCCTTCTGAAGGAAAGGGCACCGAACTATCGCCGGTTGACAAATACAAATTACCTGCATTGTCAAAGGCGACTGATCCACCATGATGTGATCCGCTGTTTTTTTGTACCGGCACTTTCAACATCACCTTCTCGGTAGCTGTTTCCAGCATATTGTTTTTATTCAGTAAGAACCTGCTTAACTGGAAGTTGATGGGCTCTTCGGTCTGTCCGGCTGGTGCGTAATAAAGGTAAATGAACTGATTGGTGTCAAACTTAGGGTCGAGCGCTGCGCCGATCAGCCCGGTACCTCCACTTTTGGTAACGGGCAATTTCGCTGCAAGTACGCTTTTCCTGCTTTTCGCATCGTAAACAAATACATTACCCGACAGTTCGGTATAAACAATTCTGCCATCATTTGCAACGGCAAGCTCCATCGGTGAATCCAATCCTTCTTCAAGTATAGTTTTTGTAAATCTGTTTTGATCTGGCATCACTTTGGCGTAGGCTTTCGAATAATCCAGCGGTTTAGTCTCGCCAATGGCGTATTTTATTCCTCCGGAAAGCTGCTTCAAAAATACCGGATCTGAATAACTTTCATCAGTATGTCCAGCACCAGTATAGAAGGCTCGGCCTCCATCGTACTCATGATACCAGGTAATTGGGTGTTTCGAGCCGTTGGTTCCTCCGTAGTAGGAGTTTTCATCAAGGTTCGCCAATACTTTAATTCCAGGATAAAAAGATGTATAATTATACCATTCGTCTTCGCGTTCCCAGCGATCAGGTAATGCTTCGGTTGCAGGATGACTTTTATCAATCACATCAATAGCCGCCTTGCGTAAATTTGGATTATTGGGGTGGTGCGCAAAAAAGGCACCCATCAGTTGCCCGTACCATGGCCAGTCGTATTCGGTGATGGCAGCACCATGAATACCCACAAAACCTCCGCCTGCCTGAATATACCGTTCGAAGGCGGTCTGCTGAATGTTGTTCAGCACGTTGCCTGAAGTACTGTTGAAGATCACCGCACTATATTTGCTTAGATGCTCATCGTTGAAAAGGGATGCGTCGGTTGTGGTATCGACTTCAAATCCATTCTCTTTCCCTATTTTTTCTATGGCCGAATTGGCAAAAGGGATACAGCTGTGCCGCCAGCCAAGGGTCTTTGAAAAGACCAGCACTCTCGGTTTGGGTGGGGTAGCGAATGAAAGAAACAGCAGTAGTGCGAGTCCGCCAAAAAGGACAAGTGCTTTTTTCATGTGTTACTGCCAGTCTTTTAGTTCGTCCAAACTGAGCACATTGGGTGCCTGCATCAGTATATTGATCTCTTCGTTGGTGTTGAACTTAAACACCAGTTCTGACCAGCCCATAAAGAATGTCCATTTGGGTTGTTTTTTAAGCTGCTCAGCAGTGGGGTATTTCTGACATTCACCAATCGCAATTGGTTTTCCATCTGCCGCATTTACCATA
>DATFQH010000460.1:0-3661 GCA_035264385.1 Pedobacter sp. | reverse complement strand
CTATAACTTTGTGTATGCTGATAATGTGTTGGCAAAGGCGAAACCAGTAGATATATCTGTAAAAGGTGCCGAATTTGAAGAGGTGCTAAAAGCGATTTTTAGTGAGCAGCCGCTAAGTTATAAGATAGATAAGAAGACGATTACTGTGGTTGCAAAGGAGGGGCCATCTTTTCTGGAGCGGGTGATCGATAGGATTATGGCGATTGATGTGAGGGGGCAAGTGGTGGACGAGAAAGGTGAGCCGCTGGCTGGGGCGACGGTGAAAGTGAAGGGGACTGGCCAGGCTGTAACTACTGATGGTCAGGGGAAGTTTTACTTACAGAATGTGAGTGAGGATGAGGTGTTGGAAGTGAGTTATATTGGGTATGAGAAGCAGGAAGTGAGATTGGTTGCGGATTTAGTGATTGTTTTGAAAATGGCTAGTTCTGATTTGCAAGAGGTTGTAGTTAACAAGGGTTATTATACAGAAACGCAGAAATTAACGACAAGTAGTGTCTCAAAAATTACTTGGAAAGATATTCAGCAGCAGCCCGTAAATAATATATTAGGTGCCATGATTGGTAGAATGGCCGGTGTACAGGTAATACAGCAGAGTGGATTATCGGGTGGAGGGTTCGATATTCAGATTAGAGGGTTAAATAGTTTAAGAACAACGGCATCAAATAACGGAAATCGACCACTTTATATTATAGATGGTGTACCCTTTAATTCAACATCTTTGAGTCAACCTTCTGAAATGCTTTATTCTGGATTAAGCCCGTTCGCTGCCATATCGCCCGGAGATATTGAATCGATTGAAGTATTGAAAGACGCAGATGCCACAGCAATTTATGGTTCCCGTGGCGCAAACGGAATTGTATTAATTACAACCAAGAAAGGGAAATCTGGTAAGTCCGATGTAACCGTCGATTTTTCGCAAGGTATAGGTACTGTCCCAAAGTTCTTGGATTTGTTGACGACTGAACAGTATCTTGAAATGCGTAAGGAAGCGTATGCTAACGACAATATTCAACCCAGCGGAACTAACGGACGAGATCTATTAGATTATGATCAGCATGCCTCTACGGATTTTCAACGTCTACTTTTCGATAATATAGCTGCCATGACAAACGTCAGAGCGACTGTATCAGGTGGAACAACAAACACAAATTTCCTGGTTGGTACAGGTTATTCACGTGAAACTGCAGTATTGAATGATAATTCTTCTGATAACAAATTCAGTGCAAATTTCAGAATCAACAACACTTCTGACAACAAAGAATTTCGTCTATCATTCGGTGGAATGTTTATAGCTAATTCCAGTAATCTTGGGTACTTTGGATTAAAAGCAGATGGAGGTGGAATTGATTTAGCTCCCAATTCGCCTTCTATTTATAATGACTTGGGAAAACTCAATTTTGACAATGGTTTTAATAATCCTTTTGCGAAACTGCAGGAAAGATTTATAAGTAGCACGCAAAATCTAAATCTCAATTCATCAGTTGAATATGATATACTAAATCATCTGACATTAAAATCTACTGTTGGTTATAGTACTATCAGAACCGATAACATTGGTACTAGACCAATCGCATCCAAGAATCCCGCGGAAATGCCTACCGGCCTGGCTACATTTACTGATGGGAAATCAAATACTTGGATTTTTGAACCCCAATTGCGATACCAAAATTCTTTTAAAAAAATAACATTAGATGTTCTTTTAGGAGGCACTATTCAAAGCAATGTAAACAATAAAGAAACGTTGCAGGGACTAGGGTACTCTAATGACGCTTTCATTGAGAATTTGCTTGCTGCACCAACTATTACGCCTGGTGGCATGGATTATGTTAAATTTAAGTATGCCAAATCGCATGCGCGGATTAATGTGAATTACGATCAAAAGTACATTCTTAATCTAACAGCCAGTCGGGATGGATCTAGCAGGTTTGGGCCTAATAAACGTTTTAGTAATTTCGGTGCTGTAGGTTTGGCATGGGTATTCTCTGAATCCAAATTTGTGCAAGACAATCTAGAAATTTTAAATTTTGGAAAACTGCGAGGCAGTTACGGAGTGACTGGCAGTGATAATATACCCGATTACGGATTTTTAGATACCTATTCATCAACAATGGCCTCGCCATACGATGGCGTAAATTCGCTGGTGCCTGCCCGCCTTTTTAATTCAGAGTTTGCGTGGGAGAAAAATAGAAAATTAGAATTGGCCTTTGATTTAGGATTTGTAGCTGACAGGATAAACATTTCTGTGAACTGGTATAAGAACAGGTCTTCTAATCAGTTAGTCGGATATCCGCTATCTACAGTAACTGGTTTCTCTTCGCTCCCATACTATAATCTACCAGCAACTGTACAGAATACAGGGTTTGAAAGCATGGTTTCCGCCGAATTTTTCAAATCTGAGCATTTTATGTGGAGAAGCTCGCTCAATATTACTCTTCCAAAAAACAAATTAGTTTCATATCCTGATCTGGAAAATTCAACATATAATAACTTGTACGTTGTTGGCCAACCTATCACAATAGTAAAGCGGTTAAAGTACAATGGAGTTAATCCTAAAACCGGGTTATACCAGTTTGATGATGTGGATGAAAATGGAGTAATCAACGAACTAGACCGCCAAACTTTGTTAGATGTTAGCCAGAAATATTATGGTGGATGGCAAAATAGTTTGGTATATAAAAATTTTGAGTTCAGTCTTTTTGTCCAGTTTGTAAAGCAATTGGCTGAGTCTCCAATAAATAGTTATGCCCCAGCAGGTAGACCGGGTAATCAACTTGGCATCATGATGGATCGCTGGCAACGGCAAGGTGACGAGGCGAAGTATCAAAGATTCTTTATGTCAAATTCTGAAGCGCTTAATGCTTACAATAATGCGAAGGAATCAGATTTCGCCTATGAAGATGGATCGTTTATCCGTTTAAAGAACGTAAGCATCACCTATAAAATACCGTCTGGATTTCTACAAAAAAGCGGGATAAGAAACGCGAATGTTTTTCTACAGGGGCAAAATCTATTGACATTGACTAGGTATAATGGATTAGATCCGGAAACCAAAAATTACAATACAATACCGACATTAAGAGTAATGTCAGCTGGATTTCAGCTTTACTTCTAATTTAATAAATATATTTTATGAAATCATATTTAATATGTCTCTACGCTTTCTCGTTTATAACAGTGTTTAGCTCCTGTGAAAAATTGGTAGAAGTTCCTCCGCCAATTAATGAACTGGTGTCTTCTTCTGTATTTACGAATGATCCTTCGGCAGTTTCTGCAGTAAGTGGAATGTATGCTTCGCTTGTTTATGCAAGTTTTTCTTCAACCGGTTTTTCTTTTAATGATCTCAGTGGTACAATGACTGACGAATTGACGAGCCATTTTGAAGAACCAGTTTTTGTGGAGTTTGGAAATAATTCTTTAGCAACAAGGAATGAAAGTGTATTGGGATTTTGGTCTTCCGCTTATAATATTATTTATCAGGCAAACTCGATTATTGAAGGTCTAGATAATAATTCATTTGTCAGTAAGAGTTTAAGTGACCAATTATCAGGTGAGGCTTTGTTTTTAAGGGCATACAGCCATTTATTCCTGGTCTCAATTTTTGGGAATGTGCCGCTTGCGACGACATCAGATTATCTGGCAAATAACGTTGCAGAGCGCAGTA
>DATFQH010000459.1:0-2695 GCA_035264385.1 Pedobacter sp. | reverse complement strand
GGCCGGAAGCGGCGTGCCGTTTCTTTCCAGGATTCCTGTGATCAAATGGCTGTTCAGCAGCAGAGAACGGACCAAAAGTAAGGTGGTGACTCTGGTGTTTATCAAACCGACTATTATTTATCAATAATGAAGGCAGGGGTTAAAGATCTTTTTCGTTTGCGAAGGCTGATCGTTTTACAGGTTGATTCCGGAAGGGTTGGGGCTGATATGATCTCGGACTACGAGCTGATCCTGAGCGGAGAGCAAATGCAGGTTTCGGGCAAACAGGAAGGCCTGAAGAATATCGCACATTTTTCAAAACAGCATAAGCCAGGGCCGGTGGTCTTATGTCTGTCGGGTAAGATTGTATTAAGTAAAACCGCTCCGAGCGGTGGTTTATCAGGGACCCAGGTTTTTGCGCAAACACTGCCTAATGCCAAGATTGATGACTTTTATATTCAATCTTCTTTTGAAGCCGAAAACAGTCAGATTTCGGTAATTAGGAAGGAAACAGTTGACTTGTGGGTTGATGAACTGAAGGTAAACGGCTTTAATGTGGTGGCTCTATTGCTGGGTAACCCGGTCGGTTTTAAGGACAACGCGATCCGGCTCATGCTGGGTGCGGGAGTGATTAAAGCCGACCATGCAGGATTAAAGGAAAGCCTTGAACAGGAGGTCGCCAAATCCAGACTTAAAGGCATCTCCATGGTTTTTGTGGCCGCCCTTTTTATACTGCTGCTGCTGAACTTTTTACTTTTTTCACATTACACTGACCGTACAAACCAGTTGCAGCGTGAAAACAATATTACCGGTACGCAGGTCGAAAAATTTCAGGAAATGGAACAAGAGCTGCAGCAAAAGGCCTCGCTGATCAGAAATGCAGGCTGGACGGGGGGGCATGCTTATGCCTGGATCACCGACCGGCTAATGGCTTCCAAACCTGCGGCAATTTTAGTTTCAGGATTCAGCATCAATCCATTGAAAGAAACTTCTACTTTGGCGGAGCCGGAAGTATATGAAGCAGGTCAGATCAAGATCAGCGGAAGCAGCGAGGACGCGGCAGTGTTAAATAACTGGTTACACCAGATCCGGTCGATGGGATGGGTGAAGAATTGTGAGATGAATGTTTATGGACAGAACCGGGACACTGGTAAGGGTGATTTTGTTATACAGATCCATCTAAATGATTATCAAAAGGTAGATCAGGATGAAAGCTAATGCCCTTAATTATAAAATACTGTTAAAGTTCAGTCCTGCAATCGTCGGGCTACTGTGTATTCTGGTGTGGCAAGTGGCGCTGAAAAAGACGTGGGAACAATACCGGTTATCTGCTATGCTGGAAGAAAATAAAGTGCCTGGCAGGCTCAGCATCAGTCCTGCGTATACCTCCAGCCGGGCGGAGTTAATAGATAGCTTGTATACGCAGTTTGAGGTGGATACACTGCTTTGGAAGAGTCAGTTGTGGAACGACTGCGCAATTTTAAGTCAAAAAAACAGGCTTTCTGTGAAGGAATTTCCTGTATGGCAGAGCATAGAAGTTGGCGGAAAACATTTACTGAAGCAAGAAGTGGCTTTGACCGGCAGCTATGCAGATCTGATCAGGATGCAGCATGACCTGGCCTCAATGAAACGCAGAGGCGGCATAGCCTCATTGAATTATCAAAGGTCTTCCAGAGATCAGCAGACCACATTGACGCTGGTGCTGCTGGGGATACCTAAAGAGAAAGGAAACTATAAAGATGAATAGGAAACTATTATTTAGCTGCTTTTTGCTTTGTGCGCTTGTGGCCTGTAAAGATTTTATTGAGCCTTCGCTGGAAAAGCGTGTTGTTGAGCTCATCGCTCCCGCTGATGGGACAGAGACCAATAAATACCAGGTTGGGTTTGCCTGGGAACGAGTGGAAGATGCGTTAAGCTACAGGCTGCAAATAGCAAATCCTGATTTTCAAAAGCCTGTTTCAATAGTTGCTGATACGCTGATCAGTGGCGCAGGAATCACACGCCTGGAACTTACCCTGGATCCGGGGGCATATGAATGGCGGCTGCGTGCCGAAAATGGCAGCAGTGTATCAGCTTATCAGAAGAATTCATTTATTGTGCATCCTTCCAGTCTGGATGAACAGAAAGTAACGTTGGTTAGTCCGGGTAGTGGTTATCGCAGCAACCAGCCAGCGGTTTTATTGAGCTGGAATACAATTTTCGGCGCTGAAGATTACCTGCTGCAGATCGATACCCTAAACTTTGCAGACGAAGCTAAGCTGGTATACACCGGGACGCTGAGCGGGAGCCAGTTTAATTTCAGTTTCCCGAAAGATCAGACCTATCAGTGGCGGGTACGCGGAGAAAATGGTACCGAAAACAGTAAATGGTCTGAAATCAGGCTGATGAGCTTTGATAAGACACCTCCCGCCAAACCCGAGATCACCGGGCCTGCAAATGGTGCGCAGCTTAGCCAACCCGTTTCACTGTCCTGGAAAGCGGTTCCTACGGCCAAAAAGTATAAGCTTTACATGTACAGAAGTGATGGTACCACCCCTTATAACGCAACTTTCCCGCTTACAATGACCAATACAAGTTATGTTTTTGAACAGAGCTCATTACAGGGAGAGGTGCTCTTCTGGAGAGTACTTGCCATAGATGAGATTGGGAATGAGGGTGTGTTGAGTGACCCGCGAAATTTCGTTATCCAGTAAGCATGAGCAGCAGGAAGCCGGTG
>DATFQH010000458.1:0-23467 GCA_035264385.1 Pedobacter sp. | reverse complement strand
AACTACTTTCACGATCAGAGTTCGTTTAACTTCCAGTGTACCTTTAACCCGCTGGACAAAGTAATGGAACTTTATGAACGTCTCCTGCAAGCCGAACGGGAAAAGAACGAACTCTTAAAAGGCAATAAGTAAGTCTATACGATAACAATCGTCATTTTTTTGATGGTGTATGTAATCATGAACAACAAGCCGGGCTGATTGTCTCGGCTTTGATAAGCAATAATCTTAGTTTGAGTAAATGACACTCCATTGGTCAATAAGAGCTCACATTATACCTATCTAAAATTAAAAGTGCCACTGGATCATTTCCATATATGCCACATTCAACATTATTCCGTTCCATTATAACGGATTTTGCAAACTCTATAGCTAAACCTATATTGTCAAAAACAACATAAACCTCTTGATCTGGTGTAGTTGCATAAATATAATTCTTATCTAATACAGTTCCTGTATTTATATCTGCTCTTAACAAAGAGACCTGTTCGTTCTTTAGTAACGGAAATTCTTCCATATTTGTTCTTATTTAAGTTTGTACTGGTGTTACTTTGGCGCCAGTTGTTCTACCTCTTAGTAGTACCTCTGACTCATTTACCACAGTTTTAGTTCCTCTGAGTTGTATATTAATAAACTTGGACTTGCTATTGTACTACTCGTAGGTACCGTAACTTCTAAGGTAACACCAGACCGATTTGGGCGTAATGCATAGTTTTTCGCGACATCAGGATTTGTTGTCCATGAAGTAGAATTACTAGCCGTATTCCCTGCATTATGTTCTGCAGCCGTTGCAAGTCCACCACGTGGTGCTGCAACACCATCAACAGCATTTGAAAACCCAGGATGGGATTCATTAACCCCCCTATATAGGGTAATAGATTCTGCTGGCGAAGCACCTTTCAAACCTCCAATTCCCTTTGCAAGCCATTGTCAGTAACGAGTTTAGCTTCTTGCATAAAAAAAGTTTAAAACAACTAACCAGGTGCAAAACTAACAGTTCTGTTATATTAAAGCCAAGCTGACCCGGTAATATGAAATCAATGGTCCGGTAAACAAACTTTTATGAATTTTTTACTACAGATAAGGTTACTATATTTGTATAATCAATCACTTTTAAGGTAAAAGCACTACAGATATGAGTTTTGGAACCCGTTTAACCATCATCCGAAAGGAACATAAGATCTCGCAAAGCGAACTGGCTCAAAAGGCAGGTATTCACTCCAATGTGCTGGGAAGATACGAACGGGAAGAGGCTACACCATCTGTGGAAATGGCAGCAAAGATTGCCGACGTTTTAGGTGTTTCCCTTGATTACTTGGTCGGCAAAACAGATATCGAACTCGACCAGTCTATCCTGGATAAAGTGGTGACCATACAGAAGCTTCCCGAAGAAGATAAAAGCCACATCATGTATTCATTGGATGGACTCATTCAGCACGCTAAAACACGATTAGCGCATAAATAATTATAAATAATAAAGTTCTAGGGTCAGTTGACCCTGGAACTTTATTATAAAAATTTAAATGTGGTTATTAAAGAAACGTACGGTTTAACATCTTCCTTTCGAATGTTGTAAAGCAACACCAAAGTATTTCCCATCCTAACAATGACACTTTTGTTTTTAAAGTTAGGGGCGATCTCTTTGATGTCATACCGCCCTCCATCTGTTACCAATTGGTTTTGTATTAAGTCCCCCAATTCTTTACTGGATGGCTCGTAAACCTTGTTCTCCGCTACAGAATCTTTTAACCCCGTTTTTACAAAAACGACTTGATTTTTAATGTAATAAAACGCAAAATCAGAAGACCCAATAGCTTTATAATACTTCATTTTTTTAGGTAATCTAATTTCAAATGATACAGGCATAATTACTTCTTTATCCATGGTCAGATTATAATTTGCTTTATATCGAAATAGATTATAATCCTTATATATCGTCAAGCCTTGATCAAACACCCTCTCACTGAGCTTCGAATCCTTATATGATGAACACGATATAATTAAAATACTTATCAGAGATACTATTCTTATCTTCATGCTTAAACAATGATTACTTATCAATTCTCTTAACCGCATTTCTTAAGTCACTTAAACTAATATTAACACCAGGATGAATTAGCCCTTTTGAATTATAAAAACCTACAGATCTAATATAATCCACTTTAGGAGGTCCTCCTATAGTATTAGCACTTGGACCAGTGCTAACTTCCCGATATCCCAAAACTACACTCGGCTGGTTCCCTGATTTAAAGATATTATCCATATCAGTCCCTGAAGGTTTAGGTAATCCAATGCTTGTAACTGAACCGTATGAATCCTTTTTTAACGGATGTGTATGAACATCATGACCGACTAAATCACCTTGACCTTTCAAATCGTTTATTGCTGTTTTTATCTCTTTATCGCCCACATCTCCTGAAGAACCTTCAATGGTAGAAGACATCTTACCTTGCAAACCAACAGCAAAATAATTCTCCTTGCCACTTGCTTCTGTTTTATCAAACGCATCACCCATTCTATCCACTTCAGTCATAGAAGGCTTATTAATAACACTCCCATTATTAATGGCATCATCTACTTTATTTGAGAAGGATAACACTAGTTTTTTATCCGTTTTCCCATCTTCGACATGCTTAACCATCTTACCATTCAAATTATAATAATCTGTTAAAGGCATCATTCCATCAGGATCAATATACCTTATCGGATTATTAAACGCATAGTTATACGGGCTATGCCTTCTCATCTTCTCCGCCAACGGATCAATCACATTCCACCTACCAATCACAGGGTCATAGAAGCGTGCCCCGTAATCATACATATCTGAAAGAACGTCCTGCTCCTCTTTACCATTATAAAGATAATTATTTTTATCACCTGCAACACCATTTGTGAAATTTAATCCGAAGGCGAAATAAGCGTCACTTTGAATCATCCTTGCCACGCCTGCATTGTCATCAAATGAGACACGCACGTTGCCCAGATGATCTTTCAGGTTGTACTCATATCGGTAAGTATTGTTTGACGGATTCCGTACTACCCTGCCTTCTTCAGTAGACATAAAATCCAGCACATTGTTTTTGTAATGAATGCCTGAAACGTAATCCCTCACCATAGTCCCTTGTCTCGAGCGCAGTTTATTGCCGCCAGCGTCATATAAATACCGGGCACCTGCTCCGCCGGCTAACGTGCTGGCAACAGAATCCGGCAGGTTCAGCAGGTTATAGGTCAGCGTCAGTTTACGACGGGTATCGGCGGTCATACTGCCGTTGCCGTTGTAGCTGAAGGTACCAGCCACAGGGCCGGCAGTCGTCGTCAGGATATTACTCAGCCCACTGTTGCTGTAAGTATAAGTGGTAGCCGTATTGGTCGAAGGACCCCGCTTTAGAGTAAGTATATTCCCGTTCTTATCATAGCTGATCTGTTCATTCAGGTCGTCGGCGCTTGCGGTAAGCGATGATTCGTATTCGCTGGGCTCCAATTGGTACTCGGTTAGCTCCGATTCGTATTTGCTTAGCGCTTCTGGCTCCATGGGTCCCCTCCATAATGAGCTTCCGTTGCCGTAAACAGAACTGGTCAAACGGTTCAGGTTGTCATAAGTATATTCCTGGAAACTCGAAGTAGGATCACCCGTTGCTGAAATATTTCCATTGTACTGTGGACTAATACCACTTCCATATCGCAGATTCAGGGCATAAAGCGGCGCAGTCGCGGACTTCAGCCAACCCCGCTGATGGTAGCCGTAAGTAATGGTCTGCAGAAAGGATGTTCCTGAATTGGTGCTGTGCAGCTTCTTTTTGTATACATTGCCCAGATCGTCATATTCCAATCTGGAGAGCAGTACACGAGTGGCGGTGTTCATCGTTTGCCAGGTACTCGTCTTTCTGCCACGGTGGTCATATTCGTACTCGTTCAGCACCTTAAGCTGCTCGACTGCGTTAACTTTATGACTCCGCAATACATTGGTCACAGCGCCCGTAAAGTCATAGCTGCTGCTGATCTCATCATAATTGCCTGCAACTACAGTTCCGCCTTTGTAATGCTGTTTAAAGGCTCTTATACCTTTCCCCTCCGCATCGTAATAATTCACTGTCCAGAGCATGTCAGTTTTGCCCAGCACATTCACTTTGCTGGCGGTCAGCAGACCACGCACCATACTGCTGGTATCCGATCCCGCGTAAGGGTAAGGATTGCCGCCGGGAAAGTTGTAATCGTCGTAGTAGTTTAGGCTTAAAGCAGTGTAGGCTGTTTTAGGAAAGGTTATACTTGTATAACCGGTCCCAGTTGTGATTCTGGTTTCCCATTGTTTTCCCTGTTTATTCACACTGTCCTGCATCAGGGCAAGGTAACTGGTGCCCGCACCTCCCGAACCCTGCCTATAAACCCCGGATAATACCACGCGCCCTAAGCCGTCATACTTACTGATCGTCCATTCCTGTTTGGCTTTACTGCGCTGGATCGCATCCTGTGTCATCACCACCTGGTTCAGCTTGTTGTACACCATGAACTCCCAGCCCTTGCCCGGTACTTTTTTCGAAATCAAACGGTTCATACCATCGTATCCGTACTGGTAGCAAAGTTCATCCAATGTTGTCTGGGAGATCGCTACATTTGCATCGGGATTAGATTTGGGCGTCAATACGAAACTTAAGTTACCCAGATCATCGTAGACATAATAAGTAGATAAAACCTCTGTGGTACTGCCCACCATGTTATGATTGCGCTTTAGCACTAAACGCCCTTCCTTATCCTTAAATTGATAAACCGTACCATTCAGATCGGTAACATTCTCATCCTTAGAAACATCTACGGTTAAATCAAGATCACCGTAAATGGCGGTATTACCTACTCGAATCAAAGTCCTCGAACCAGTAGTGGCATTAATTCCGACAGTATATTTTGCCACTGTCATCCCCGTAGCAGTCAGCATACCGAATTTCATGGACCGTGTAACATACGCCTGATTCTCCTCTCCGGCAGGAATCTTTTCAATTAGCTTCCCATCAGGAGAATTTTCGTATTTATTAACAGACCATGGGTAAAGATTATAAGAAATCGAAGGCGTTCTGGGTATGGTCGCCTGATAATAATAATCATAAAGGATACTGGAATTTCCCTTGTCGGCAAAATTTGCCATCCCCGATCCTTTTGCGTAAGGGACAATCTCACGACTTGGACGTCCAAAAACATCATACTTATTAAGCTGAATTACGTCCTTAAAGTCAGGAGTAGCTTTTACACTTTGTGTTTCAACTACTCGTCCAAAATGATCAAGCGTTTGTACATCTACATTCACCTGGTTGATGCCATTTTTGATATCCGTCGGGTCCAGAATTCCGGGTACGCGAACATTGTAGCTCACAATAGCATTCATTTCAGGTTTTACTAACGTATTGAGTACACCCTGGGGCGTGCTGCTGATGTAAGCTTTAAAGGTAGCTCCCGCCGGAACAGTAAAGCCCGGAAGAAAGATTAAACTTGTGGTCGCGGTCATTTCCGTCTGGCCCTGATATTTGGCAATTTCTTTCATTTGCTGGCCGAATGCCTGGCCGCAGTAAAATACTCCGGCGATCACAATTGCCGGTATGATGGTGCTGAATGTCCTTAATTTCATGTTGCCTCTTAGTTGAATGTTCCCATTTGATATTTATAGGCTTTGACAATATTGCCTCTCTGATCCCTGATGTTTTTGAGCCTTTGACTATCATCATATTCATAATGCTGCAGCGCACCCTTGGCATCAATTACCGTGGTCAACCCGATCAAAGGTTCATACAAATAAGTGCTCATTTGCGCATCAGCAGGATGAAACCTCAGTTCATCAATAAAACCACTTCCGGCGACTTTAACTATGCCCGTCACATTGCTGATCTCACGCTCCACCAATGTCCAGTTGCTCCAGGTATTGCGAACAGTTAACGCGCCAACTGTTCCGCCGGTAATGGTTACCGAAGCTCCGTTTTTGTACCAGTAACTGATCACGTATTTCATACCCGCAGGTGTCGGATTAGTCTTCGTAATGTCGCCACTCACCAGGCTATATACTTTTTTGCCCGAAGGCCCTGTCGTATCTGCAAGGGCAATCCCGGCATATGTCCAGTTGCCCGCGTCATTACGTTCAAAACTTGTGTAGGCCACATCAGCACTGGTAAAACGACCGCTGGTATTGCTGGAAATGTTGTTTGCGTTCGCCACTTTGGCTATGGGATATTGATTGTTATAACCCCAAATCACTACTCCCGCACCTGCATTCTGTTCGGCGTATTTGTGCACATTTCCCTTAACATACAGATCGTAGGATACCTGTGGCTTAAATTTATTGGTATCTATAGAACTTACCGCACCGTTAAAGCCGGAAGCCGCATAAGGTGTCAGTTCATTGTTCACTTTCATCTGGTAAACCTTGTCAGAATATACCACATTATCCTCCTGTTTATAGGTGTTGATACTGCCTGAGGTAACATAAATCGGTCCGGCAGGAGCTTTATAGGTCGTGTAAGATTCAACCGGATCAGTCAGGCTCAGTTTGTTGGTTTTCATATGGTCTATCACAGTACCGGTAACAGGGTAATCCTGTGGATATTTATTTCTTGTGATCACCGAGTCACCTTTTGAATTTAAAGTAGCAATCCTTGTCGGCAGCATGTGGGCCAGATTGTCGTAGTAATAAGTTGTATTTACCACTCCGGCTGTATACTCATTATCATCCCAGAACATTTTCTCATCTCTGGTTTTTTTTACGCAGTTAGATAAATGATTTAAATCTATAAGCTTATAATAATATTTTTGCGGATAAACCACCGTGTTACTTTCCTGGGCAACGTTGTTATAAGCGATATAATCCATTACCCCTACATTACTTGTTCCAACAAAGTTGTTAAACAAATACAATCCTCCACCAAGGGGGTTAACTTTTGGCATGTCCCTTGGAGCGCTTGTACCAGGATACGGCCCACTCATCTGACCCGTCGGACTGGCCACCAGAGACACCAACCTGTTTGTCGTATTCACCGGCGCATCAAAAGAGGTATGAAAACTTCTTCCCTGCTCCAGAATTCTGAAACCACCGCCAGATTTTCTCGCATATTTTCTGTAACCGTTCGATCCCGTTGGATATGCCCTTTCCACACCGGGCCGGTCCATTGCAAACGGCAGATTCGGATATTCCGGCGATGCGCCAATTCCCTGCCAAAGAAAATCCGAGCGCTGTCCTTCCGGTAAAGGATCACTGTAGTAAACGGTTTTACCCAGAGCACCCATTACTGCTGTATCTGCAGCACTATTTAAATATTCGGTAACCGACTGATAAATTGTCGTACTGCCGCCATGCTGGCTCAGGCTATTCACCGGATGAGACAGAAGCATAACATTGTATACGTCATAATCAACCGAAGGGCTACCAGCGTCATAGTATTTTGAAAGATTAGACAAGGCTGTGCCAGGTATCGTACCGATGCCGTAACCATTGGTTTCATTAGCACCCCCAGCCTGGTTAAATGGAGCATCGCCGTATACATATCTTTTAACTAAGACAGGTATTGAATCTCTGTAGTAGTCGCTGTACATGGCCCCATGCTGCATGCTTTTTGTCAGTTTCTTAAGCCTGATGCCGCCGCCGTTTATAAAGGTCAGCGTAGAACTTTGATTGGCTTCACGATTCGTGTAAGTCATCTTATTGGGTTCATATTCGTATTCAAACTTCCCTCCGGTCGGTATTGTTACACTCTTGATCGTCCCCGCTACAGCACTGCTGAATTTCGGGTCCCGATCTGCGAAATTAATGCGATATGTAATGATGCCGTTTATTGTTCCAGGATTGCTTGCACCATAAAAATCCCGGGCATCGATACGCGTATAAATAATTTCTTTTGTGCCCGGTGTCGAGACATTGTTATAAACCGGATATCTATTGCGGCTGAGCATCGCCAGATTTTTATCCGGATGCTCAATTAAGGTTTTATTAGAAATTGCAGAATTATAATATCCCCACCTGTCCTGCATAAAGCTATCTGCTGTAGGATTCACCGGAAGCCTGTCTCCATGATAGGTAAAATCGTAGGCACCCTGCCATACGTTTTTCCCATCATAAATATGCAAGGCCTGCAAATAATGGCCATAACCAATGTGACTATTCATTTCAAAAACATACCTTTTCAGCATGGTAGAATCATTCTTAAATTTCTGAAACACCCGGATGCTCAACAGCACATCCCTACTCAATACATCATTTTCAGCATAATCGAAAATTACGCTGCCATTGGGAAAGCTGATATGTTTAATTCTCGTATGTGCTTTATAATCCGTTCTGGATTGCGAAACGATGGGTTCCGATATTTTGTACCATTGAGATTGTGCGTCGTTAGCAACCCCACCTTCACTCACCGTTCTTGGTTTTACGTCCCGGTAAAGCGGAAGGGATTCTGAAGTATTGATTCTCATTTTAGCGGCAAGCTTTGCATGAGGGTAATCAAACCTTTGATAACCAAAATTCACCGTATCTTTAAATCTGGTAGAAACGATTTTCCAAAGGTCCTGATCCGTATACTCTGTAGGCACGTCAGTGAGCCAAGAATTTGGGTTTGGCACAGCGCTGGCATCATAGGCCTTTCTTTTTGTTACTGTTTTCTTGTCCCCTGAAGAAAAATGATAGATCAACCCATCCGTCGTAGCAATTTCGCTTGTGGAAGTGAACTTAATCGTTGGATCATAAGGAAAGGTCAGTCCATTGGCCGCGAATGTCCCGCCACCCTGGGGCAACACGTAATTGTAGGTATCCCACATGGCATCTTTTACTCCATCAAGTACATTATTCAAAAAGCCCTGGTGTGCTGTATTTTGGTAAGGGTTGAAAGGCACATTGCCGCTAATCACATCGTACGCCCAGGACTGTGAATATAGTTCTGTGAAGTTTGGCCCGTCTCTTCTTCCCTGCATGTTGGTGATAATTTTCCCTCCGGCCGCCAGCTCCCAGCCCATGCCCGGAGCCCCGGCTTCCGTTCCGACCTTGATTCCAAGGGCAGAATAACTTAATGTGATCGGTACCGAAATGTCGTTTACTTTAATCTCATAGAGAGGTATTCCGATTTTTACTGTGCCTGTTGCATAATCTACATTTTCCAAACTTGCGCTGTTCTGAAAATCGGCTGCTTTGGGTACTGTACCGATAGACCCAGTTGCCCTTTTATTATAACTCACCTGCCCCCGGCTTTGCACGCTCACCCCCAAAACAATTAGAATGAAAGCGATATAAAATTTTATATTCATAGTTAATCAGATTATTGTTTTTGGTTTTTTTGAAGGAGTGTTACCTTTTCACTCAGTTCTCTTATTTGGTTTTTCTGCTGATCACCCTGTTTTTTTTGCTCGATCAAATACAAGGTTAACTCCTCGATCTTTTGCAAGAGCCTTTTGTTCATATCTCCCAGTTCAATACCATTAGTCTGAGCCTCTGCTGCGGAAGGAATTCCGGGCAGGTGCCCCTTTTCCTTGATGTGTTTTTCCGTTTTCTTAAGTGATGGCAATTCGTAGTCCTTCGCAAATACAAAGTCAGGCCAGACCTCAGCATCAACCTTGATCTCTCTCGCTCTGACATTTCCATTCACAGCCAGGTCGAAAGCCCCTGGATTTGTTGTTTTGATTCCCACCTTACCTGCAAAATAGGCCGGATCTGAAATTGAAGATTGAATGCCTAATAGAGACGAAAGAGAGGGCTCATCACCATTTACAAGGTCGACACGTGGAGCATACATATACTGACGGTCATTAACATTAGCATCATAATAAAGGTAGTTTCTATGGACACTAGTTACCGTAGTAGTAGCAAACTTAAAATCAGTGAAATTGGCAACTTTTGCCCCGGTAACTCCATCATAAAGGCCTCCGAAATTTGTCGTTGAAGCATCATCACTCGCATGTATGTAGCCAACCATTAAATACCACCGGTTTAACTCAGGTACATCACCAGCCCAGAAGTAGGCATTTGCGGCTGTAGTACCATTTAGGTTTAAAAGTGGCCCGCACCCCAAATAAGTATTACCCCCATGCGAATTGGTTTTTTTTACCCAAGATGTAAATCTATACATACTGGTGTGAAGGATCGGAAATTGCTGTGAAGCAAAACCACCATCGGCGTTTGCGTCTCCAGAAGGGATGGCCGTCCACAGAATAGCACTTTTCCCATCTGGTCCTAGTCCCCAGGCACGAGTATTTTCATCTGCACCGCCATTTCTGACGAATGCCCCCGTTGATCCTGTCCCAACGGTCCAACCAGTTAGATCAAGTAAATTCTGTCCATAAATTTTCCCTTGACTTGCAGTCAGTATGACTACCAGACCCAAAAAAACTTTGATTAAGATTTTGAATTTCATTTATAAGCTATTTATGAGTAAATCATTTTTTATTCGCTTTATCAAGCCTGATTTTCAGTTTCAAAATTTGCGCTTTTTGCATGTCCAACTCCTGCCTTACCTCCTGCACAAGCTTTTGCTCACTGATCAAATGCAAAGTCAACTCTTCAATCTTCTGAAGTAGCCTTCTATTCATTTCCCCTAATTCAATGCCGTCAGCCTGCACCTCCGCAGCCGATGGTATTCCGGGAAGATGACCCTGCTCTTTAATGTGCTTTTCAATTTCGTGAAGGCTGGGAAGTTTGTAATCCTTCGCAAATACAAAGTCCGGCCATATACCCTGGAGCTTCACAGTCACAGATTCAGCTACCATACTGCCAGCTACTGCTAATCTGTAACCTTTTGTATCGGCAGTCCCGACACCGAGGTTTCCGGATGTTATTCTAAGGCCTGCACCCTGAACATCGACATAACTTTTACCATATGCTGTGCCCGGATCCATCACAATCCCACTTTCCCAGGACAGCTTTAATTGCTGATAGTTCGGTGCAACCCAAGTTCCTGCGGTTCTGAATATTCCGTACTTCAAGGGATTTGGACTATACCATGTAATACCATCAGCACCATTGGTCCCGTCATTCAAATTGTTAAAACTAAGCTTGGCGCCCGGCACTACTGATCCGGTAGCAATTCCGACATTTCCGGTAGTCGGAAAAGTATTGGTTTGCGCCATCGCGCAAGAAAAAGTTAACAAGAGCAAAAGTGTCGTAAAGAAGCCTTTCATATCATTTAATTTTTGTCTTTAAGTCTTTGATCTCTTCCTGAAAGGTCAACCTCATCACATCAGCTTCCTTCTTCATTTCTATCAAATGCAGAGTCAACTCTTCAATCTTCTGAAGTAGTCTCTTATTCATGTCTCCCAACTCAATGCCCTTAGCCTTAGCCTCTGTGGCAGATGGCATACCTGGCAAGTGCCCCTTTTCCTTGATGTGTTTTTCTGTTTTCTTAAGCGAGGGCAGTTCGTAGTCCTTCGCAAATACAAAGTCGGGCCAGACTTCAGCATCAACCTTGATCTCTCTCGCTCTGACGTTTCCGTTCACAGCCAGGTCGAAAGCCCCTGGATTTGTTGTTTTGATTCCAACCTTACCCGCAAAATAAGCCGGGTCAGAAGCTGAAGATTGAATACCTAAAAGAGCGGCAATGGAAGGTTCATTACCATTTACAAGATCCACACGGGGAGCATAGAAATATAATCTATCGTTTAGCTCAGCGTCGTTATAAAGGAATGTTCTATGAAGATTATTAACCGCACCTGAAACAAATTTGTAATCGGTAGTACTTTGCACTTTGGCGCCTGTCGCTCCATCGTAAACTCCACCATAGTTCGTAACCGAACCATCATCACTTGCGTGGATATAACCTACTAACAAATACCATTTATCCAGGGCGGGCAAATCTCCGTTAAAAAAATACGGATTACTTGCAGCAGCACCTGCTAAGTTCAGTAAAGCTCCACATCCAAAATAGGTAACGCCATTAGAGCTATTTGTCTTTTTCAGCCATATGGTGTACCTGTACATATTTGTATGGATAATCGGGAATGTTTGAGTAGTCCATCCTCCGTCGCCGTTCTGACTTCCGGACGGAATTCCCTTCCATAAAATCGCTCCTTTATTGTCGGGACCAATTCCCCATTCCCTGGTATTTTCAGATGCTATTCCACTCATCGTAAATACGCCTGCCGTCCCTGTACCAACCGTCCAGCCACTAAGGTCAAGTAGATTCTGACTGTAACCATTTGTCTGATTCGCGAATAGCAGTATCATCAAACCTGCGAGCCCCTTTAATAGTAGTTTTATTTTCATTGCCAAATACTTTTGTTTCAGGCGACAAATTAAAACTCAGCAGTGTGGCTAATCCGCACTCCCGCATTTTTTTGAAAATAAATTGAAATCATCACGCACAGGCTCAAAACCCAGGTTCCAGCATTAAATGCAAAGGAACTATCCCTAAAATCTATACAACTTAAGCGAGGGAGTGTGCTATTCCCAAACCCTGATTTCTAGATTTGAGGGTGATCCCCTTTACCCTTTAACTGCAAATGCTTTTCAAACAAAAACTTTTGCAGGTAATCGTAAAATTCCCGCTCTATAATTCGCTGCGATTGGGACTGAAAGCTGAAGTTGAAAGCACCTTCTTCTATGTAATAATAGGTTTTGCGCAGGTGATCATACTCAATGGGCGCATTTAAAGCGCTCTTCATGAAATTGATGTATTCCTGAACTGTACTGACACCAACACCCATCCGGCGCGCCAGATCTTCTCTCGTCCCTGTGTTGCGTTTCTGAATGTGGTGGTGTAGGTTTTCTAGTCTTTTGAAAGTGTCAATTAAGCTCATAGTAGTTTGGTTTTAGTTTGTTTGATTTATATGAATTGGTTAGTTTAAAAACTGTTGCTCATCTGGAACATCGGCAGGTACATGGAAATCAGGATAAACCCAACCACAAGCCCTAGAAAAATGATAATCAGCGGCTCTATGAGTTTACTGATCGTCCCCGTCTGGTATTCTACCTCCTGCACATATTGGTCGGCGATATTCTCAAAGAAATAATCAAGCTTATTGATCTCCTCACCGACCTTCACCAGCTGGATCATCTTGGCCGGATAGATGCTAAATGCAGACAAGCTCATGTGCAATGACTTACCTTCCATGATGTCCTGCTCCACTATTTTGAGAGAAACCTCCATGGGGTAAAAACCGATGGTCTGTCTGGACATACTGATGGCCCGCAGTAAAGGAATTTTGGTGCTGATCAGCAGCCGCATGGTGTTGCAGAACCTAGCCAGGTAAATTTTAATCACCAGTTCCTTCACCAAAGGGATCTTTAATACCAGCCTGCTGGAAATCTTTCTGAAGCTTTCATGATTCCGGTAAGTAAAAAGAAAATAAACGATGGCCGCACCGATCAACAGTAACGGCAGAAACAATGCACCCATCAGGTTAGATGCCCGGATCACCATTTCCGTCATCCAGGGCAGTTTCCCACCAAAGCGTTTGAAAACATCACTAAACATCGGCACCACAAACCGGAGCATAAAGAACACCGCGCCGGCCGAAGTGCACAGTACAATGGCCGGATAAGTCAGCGCACCCAGAATCTTTCTGCGCTGCTCTACCTTACGCTTGTAGAACAGAGCCAGATCCTTAAGCACCTCGTCCAGGTTTCCTGTCTCTTCGCCAATCTCTATGCTGAACTCATCATAGTCGGAAAACTTTCCGGTCTCCTTAACGGCACGCGCAAGCGAATATCCCTCAATCACTTTCGTCTTAATCTCCCTGTAAATGCCCAGATGCTTATCCTTCAAACTCTCCAGTGTTACCAGATCCAGGCTGTTCTTCAAGTCAATACCAGATTGCAATAACGTACTCAATTCAAAAAAGAAATGCTCCTTTTTTTGATCGTTCAATCTGCCACCCCCAAAACTGATGTCTTTTGACAGCAGTTTCATCAGCTTCGAACCCTGAGCTGCTTCAGCCTTATTGGCATGTTCGGGTTTCGCCTGTTTCCTGTATTTTGAAATATCTACTGTTTCCATAGCGAATCCTGGTAATTAAATAATTCTGTGGCGGTATATTTTTTAAACGCTGTGACCACCATTGGGGCGGCATCATAGTCAAACCTGAATGTCAGCCGGTCTATTATTCCGTCTGAAACCGCAACGCCTTCAAAGGCAGTATGTACTGTTAGGTGCTTCAGTTTGAACGTATCCGGAACAGCGTTTTTAATCCTGATCAAATGATCAGGTCCAAACGAATAGGCAAGCTGCTCCATGCTTAAGCTGTCCTTAAAGACTATTCCCGAGTTTTGCTGTTCTATACGAACTGCATTTTTCACATCCCGATGCACCACCTGTTTAAAGGTCCGCACATCTGCATGAGCCAGGTTCTTACCATGATAGCTTCCATACAATCTGCTAAAAATGGTAAATGCACTGTAAGCCATACCGATAACAATAGCTGCCAGCATCATAGCCAATACCAGTTCGATCAATGTGAATGCCTTAATCCTCCCTTTTTTCATCTTTTGCTATTAGTCTAATGTCTGCTGCAACCACTTTATGGTTGGCATCCAGGGCTGTCACACTCATTCTGATCAACGAAGGATATCCCTCACTGCTGCTGTATCTTACCTGGCAGGTATATTCCGGTCTAACTATTTCCATGTCTTCCCTGTTTCCTGTCATTCCGAGGCTGTCTGCTATAAATTCAGCTTCCAGCCCTGCCTTCATTTCCAGATCATTTACACCAGAAGCTATGATCCTGTTGTAGATGACCATCCCTGCCGAGAAGCTGATCATAAGGATCAGCAATGCGATCACGGTTTCAATGATTGTAGCCGATTTCAGTTTTTTATGCCTTAGTTTACCCTGCACAGGACCCTCCCTTTTCCAGCTGAAGCATTCAGCAGTTTTGTACTCAGATAATATTTTGGCAATAGCGTTTTGTCCAGCTTTACATCAATCAGGTAATTCTCATAAATGGCAGAAGAAACCCGCGCCATTAACCTGATTGCAGAGACCGATCCATTTACCCTGGCCGTTTTGCTCAATGCGATATAACCTTTGGACCAGACTTCCCCCTTAACAACAGATGCTGAACCTATTTGAATAAGCGGCATCAGCAGGCTGCTTGTTTTTTCCCAGGCGAACAACTGCCCCTCAACAGTCGTTCTTTCCCCTATCCTTATCTTCGGCTGAAAACCCGCACTGTCATTTTTCAAGACCATCAATGCAGAAGGATAGTCCAGTTGTACATCATTTCCTATAGAAATAGAATCAGTAGCAATCACCTGCAGGTTTCCCCTGAAGTTATCTTCAATCCTCACATAAGGGGCAACCAGAATCACCCTGTCCAGCCTGCAATGCGCATCGATCACCAGTAGGCTGTCTGAAGACACAATTACATTTCCCCTTGCTTTAAAGCGGGAAAGAAAACCATCGTAGCCCTTCAAATGCAACCGCTTTACGGGATGAAAAAAAGAATTTTCCATGGCATCAGGCAAAGGATCAGAGACCTCCGCTTCGTCAGCGATTAAGTCCTGAATGTGTTTTAGCAGGGCTGCATCAGGCTCCGGCAGTTCCCTGCCGCTGTCTCTGATGGCTCCGTAAACTAATTTCTTATCATCATAACCAGATGATTCTACATACGCCGCTTTAATCCCCGATTTCGGCAGGTAAGCAGTTCCTTTGATCAGGCTCTTGCCGCTGATGGACATCGGTCGGTCCTCATCAGCTAAATACAAAACTTTTAAAGTATCCATCAGGGGCGTTCCGATTAGGAAAGAATCGCTTAACGTATCTGCTCCGATCCAGCTTTTTACCAGACCGAGTTCGTAGAGGCCCCAGGTCTTCTTTTCCAAAGACACGCTGTCACGGCCATTTCCAAACAAGCTAAACCGCTTAACTGTGTCGCCTCCAAAGCCCTTTGTCAACAGGATCAGCGTAGCCGACGATAGGTTTTGGTTTAGCGTTATTGCACGCATTTGTTTGCGTTCCTGCAACTTGTATGTGTAGCCGATCATCAACATCGAGCCGCAGACCAATACAATGAGTATGGAGATGATCAGTGAAATATAAAGTGCCGAAGAACGAATCATTACTTACTGCGTTTTAAAAATCTTTTTATTCTGGAAAACCAACCAGCGCTGTCGGAAGTGTTCGTTTTAATCAGTAGCCTGCCGTTCCTGAATTTAAGCGTATCAACGGGGATCCCCAGGCTGTCATACTTCAGTAGCGGCCCATTCAGATGCCCGTCTTTATATAGCTCACTTTGCCGCAGCATGCCGCTGTTATTCCAGTTCAGCCACCTGCCCGTCTTCAGCCCCCTGTTAAAGCGCCCCGACTGCAGGGGCCTTTTGGTTTCCCGGCTATAAATTCTGAACTGCCCATGCAATACCTTTCCGGCATAGGCACCCTGCGATTTGTTGATGCTGCCCTTATCGAACCAATAATAGGTATTTTCCATCTTTAGCAGCACCAGCAAATTTTCCTGTTGTACCTGCGCCCTTATTGTAGTGCTATCGGTGTGCATCACAACATTTTTACCCGGGTTATCCATATATTTCAACTCTACAGGCTTACAGGAAGCCAGGTAAAGCAATGCAACAAGCATTTGTATAGGTTTCTTCATATCATTCTGTTTTTAGCCTTCTGGTCTTTCCCTTATAACTAACCATTACTGCGTCTTTTCCAATGGCAATCACTTTCACCTCGCTAATGGTGTCGCCTTCCTTCAGCATTTTTTCCTGTTTCTGGTAACTGATGATGGCCACCTTTTTGTTTCCTTTTCCATCCGCTACGAAACCCAGGTATTTCATTTGTTCCACAGGATCCGGAGTCTGCGGTATAGCTGCAGGTATTATAGCTGATCTCTTCATCTTAGTTTTCGCTGTATCCGCTACCCTCGATGCCTCACCCGTAAAAGGATCCGGGTAATTGAGCAGCAGACTGAAGTTGCCAGGAAATTGTTTTGGTAACGTGCGTTTGTCTGTGGTACCCTTAGTTCTTGCAGGCAGATTCCCGTCCGCTTCATCACCATGACCCGCAAAAACCCGATGCAATACCAGCCCCCAGATGCAGCAAACAGCAATACCCAACACATAAACCAATGGCTTTTTAGTACTCATATTTTATTGTATG
Source organism: Pedobacter sp. (assembly GCA_035264385.1). Taxonomy (GTDB): domain Bacteria; phylum Bacteroidota; class Bacteroidia; order Sphingobacteriales; family Sphingobacteriaceae; genus Pedobacter. The sequence goes on along the minus strand of DATFQH010000458.1, from coordinate 6,425 downwards.
CTAAAATTGCGCTGATCAGTTAGCAGCCCCTCATTACCAATTTCGTCCAGGGCCAGTACCCGCCAGAATACCACTTCGCCAGGTTGCTGCCCCAGCTCAAAAGAATAGCTGGTGCTACCCAATGTCAATGGAAAGGTGCTATTATATGTGGTAGTGCCATCACTCCTGAACACGTACAGCTTGTATTTTTTAGCCGTGGCTACAGGCTTCCAGGAGAGTACGATGGGCTGCGAAAGCACTGCCCCGTTTGCCGGGGTAATCACTTCAGGTTTCGCCGGTGGAGTTTTATCAAAGCTCATGATCCTGGTTTCAGACCATTTGCTGTTCTCCGTTGCATTTTCTGCCCGAACACGCCATTGGTAGCTTTGATCCTTCGGAAAGCTGAAGTTGAACTGGCTTCCGCTAAATGTGTTGTTGTAAACCAGCTTAGTTTCATCCGCAAAACTCAGTGTATCAATTTGCAGGCGATATTCCCGGGCACCAAACAAAGTATTCCAGCTCAGCAGAACCGGTGGCTGATTGCTGAAATAACCGTTACCCGGACCAATCAGTGTTACTTTTTGCTCTTCCAGACTGGAAGGATGTACGGTAAACGAACTGCGCTGATAGGCCGAAACGCTACTTCCATTTTGCGCACGCAGCCGCCATTCATACTGTCCCGGGTCGAGGGTAAGTTCAAGCCGTTCCTTATTCCCGTCGATGATCACCGTATCGGTAACCAATGAAACGGCGTTATCAAAATCCGGCGTTGCTACTTGCAGCCGATAACCCAATGCGTCTTCCACAGCTTCCCAGGCAAAGCCCACCTGGTAGGTATTCGTACCTGTGCCATCTGCCGGAGCCACCAATACAACCTGCCTTTTTTCCAGTGATGGCTCTATAAAATCCTTGCATCCGCAAATTGTGATCAGCTGCAATACAGCACAAATCGCAGCAAAATTATGTTTATACCTGTTCATGAATTTATCTTTCCTCTCTTTGCAGTCCAAATAGCTGCAGTTTTAAAGTTGTATACTGATCTCTTTGGTTTCGTATATAGCTAAGGGCACCTGTCAGGCCCACATTTTTTAGGGTATCCATTGCCCGCTGCAACCGCAGCAGATTAAAATAATTGCCATTGAATGTTACCTCCTGCTTCAGCAAAGTATAAGAGCCCGAGGCAAGGTGCGTCCATGCCGGGAACCCCTGTACTGTGCAATCGTATTCACGGGAAAGCACCGCACAGTGATTCCAGAGTTGATTTTTCCAGCTCAGGCTGTCAACACGATACCGGTTGTACAGGGTATCAATTCTTGCCTCCCGCACGGCTGAATAAGCCGGGCTGACACTCAGTGGATCTTCTTCAGATGCCGCATCTTTCAAAATCGTATAGGTCAGGTAGCTTTCGACCGTCTTCTTAAAGGCCAGCTGATAGGCCGTAAAGCAAAGCAGCAAACCTGCGGGCAGGATCAGCTTAAGCAGCAGATGGTAGTTTACTTTGTTATCCTTCATAGTCACGTATTTCTATTTCAATGGTAAACTGTCCTTTTCCGCTCTCTTTGTTCAGCTCATAATCGCGGATGCTGCAATCACTCACCCAGTCCTTTGCCCTGATTTCAAAAAGCCAGTTGTTTAACGTAGCCGCCTGATCGGAGCTTCCACTGATGCTGATCTTTCTATTTTCATATACTTCCTCCCTTTTATCCGTAATCTTTTGAGCCTTCAACGGGTTGATACTAAAAGCCGAGATGGTGATGACTGCTGGCTTTCCGGCCATCAGCTGATCCGTGAGCCAGGCATAAGGATAACCTCCTGCCCAACCGGCAGTGGTAATCAGCGCTGTCTTTTGCACAATGTCCGACTCTACCTGCCTGAACTTTTTAACTTCCACTCCGCTCTGATTTCTCCGGATCGCCAGCCGCCCTGCTGCATCCTGATAATGACTGAATACAAAAAAGTTGATCAGCAGCAGGACCAACAGGATGCAACCGAATACTGCAGCAATGCCCAATACCTTTGCCTTTGCGAAGGCCTGCAGCTTGTTTGTCTTCAATTGCTCAATCGCTACCCCAGCAACCGTCCTGCCAAGCAATACCTGAAAAGCAATTTGACTGGCAGGAATAAGCTCTGGCCTCAGGCTCGCAATAGGCACATCATCGTCAGGAGAGCCAAGGCTCAATACCAGCACCTGAAATCCAGACCGTTCCAATTCTGCAAGAACCGCATCTGCCACAGACTGCCTGACAAGCGATACCACTGAAAATTCAGTGCTGTTGTACAGCTGAAAATAAAATTCTTCCGCATTGGCGTTGGGCAATATCTGGCTGATGACCTGCCGGTCGATGACCTGTACCGGCGCGATCTGCCTAGTTAGAATGCCTTTTCCGGTTAAGCATAAAGTGACGGGGCCCGGTTTATAGTTTTTAGCGAAATGTTCAATGCTTTTCAATCCGGCATTTTGTGCTGCTATACCCAGCTGATCTCCGGAAATCTGCAGGGTACAGGCATGAACAGTTTCCACGCCCTCACTGCCCAGGTTTATTTCAATCCCGGTGAGTTTACTCAATTCAAACCATGCCTTTATTTTCGCCCTCATCATTGATAAATTATAGTTGGCTTAATGAATACCAGAGTGATCACCTTACTTTTCGTACGTTCACGGGTACTGAACAGCCATTTTAAAACCGGGATTCTGGACAGCAGAGGAATTCCGCTCCCGGCTTCACTTTTTTCGGTACGCTCCATCCCTCCCAAAACAATCATGTCTTCATTGTGCGCCCTGATGATGGACTCAAACTTGCTTGTGCTGGTTGGAGGCGGCGCATTGGCCGGTGGGGTACCAATGAAATCGGAGATTTCGACAGCTATCCTCAGCGTAACCTGGTCATCACCGGAAACGACCGGACTGATCTTTACCGAAAGGTTGGCGTCTACCTTATTGAATTGCTCCGTAAAAACAGTTTGCGTGTTTACCGATGAGAATACATTCTGTGTTTTGGTCACGTAGTACCTTGTTGTACCGATGCTCAGATTGGCCGTATGCCCGTTCAGCGTGGCCAGTTTGGGCACCTGTCTGATTTCTGCGTTGTTGTTGGCCTCCAGCGCATTCAGCTTCATATAGAAATTGGGTGTAACTTTACCTATATTAAAAACACTGTTGCTGCCTATCCTGCCCAGCAGATCATTAACTGATCCCGAGCCCAAGGTCAGGTCCACTCCAGAAAGCACCTGCCCCTGCGTCCTGACAACCGAATCTGCCAGACCTGCTGTTATACCTGTTTTTATCGTATGGCCCTTCCTGATGTCCAGCAGGGTAACCTCGATCAGCACCATCGGCACCAGCTTATCCAGTTCTTTGATGTAAGCCTCAATCTCTGCGATTTGTGGCGAAGCGCCAGACAGCAGCAGGGTATTCTGCTCTTTAAATTCCTTAATATCGAGTCCCTTTCTCAGCTCCATCGGGATCATCATCATCACCGTATCTACCGACCGGTACTGCAACTGCAGCACTTTATTTCTGCGTAAGCCTTCCAGCCTGCGGTCGCCGATCAGGTAGATTCCGTTCTCGACTTTGTAGGTATACTCCGTACCGTTAAACATTGCGGTAAGAAAATTATCAAACGTCATGTCACTCACCTTTGTACTGATGTTTCCCTTCAGCTCCGAATAGAGAAAATAATTGATACCCATTTCCTCAGCAGCAGATTTTACCAGATCCGCGATCGGTGTATTGGCCGCATTGATGTTGAGCAACTTGCCTTTTTTATCGATATTGAAGCCACCCGGGGCAGCGCCGTTGCCCTGATTGTTCAACGGTTTCATGTTCCTGCGGACATCTGTATTTTTATCGCCATTGATATACAGCTCTTCACCTTCGCCGAGGGGCTGAAATACAAACACATTGTCGCTGGTCTTTACCATTTTAAGTTCGTTGGCATAGGCCAGCTTTTCCAGCGCCGTTTCAAAGGGTGCATCATTAAAAAACCCTGTTACCATTTTTCCGTTGAGCGCAAAGGGCACTACTATATTTTTTCCGGACAGCCGGCTGATCTTTCTTGCGGCATTTACCAGGCTGTCGTTGTTCAGCTCCAGGGAAAGCGTACCTGCCGCCGCATTGTAATTCACGGGAATATCCTTAGGAACATAAACAGGTTTTACCACAGGAGCGGTATAAGGTGCCACTGTAATGATAGAACCGATCACATTGATATCCAAATCATAGTTTTTGGCCAGAAAGAGCAGAATGTTCAGCGCGTTCTCATTGGTCACATTACTGCTCACCTTAATGTTCAGCATGGGATCTACATTGACATTCAACTGGTTGCTCTGCGCCATTGCCCGCAGAAATTCCTGAATCGATACGCCTGAAAGCCCAACCTGCACCTTTTGTTTAAGCCCGGGTACAAAAGCAGACAAGCCCACCAGTTTTTTCTCGAGCAGATCTATCCGTGCCTGCTTTTCCTGCTGAGCCTTAGCCGGTGATAACAGTGCGAAAGCACACAGTAATAGTATAATTATTTTTTTCATGTCAGTTTAGTAGCAGCGGGTAAATTTCTTCTATAGAGGTTGCTCCGGAAGCAAAAAGGTCAAAGGCATTCGCACTCAGCGTACCGATCCCTTTTGCCTTAAGGGTTTCGTCGGCATTCATATCTCCTGCCTTCACCAGGGCAGACAGTTCCCTGTCCAGCGGAATCACTTCATACACTGCCTTACGGCCTTTATACCCTGTGAAATAGCATTGATCGCATCCTTTAGCTACTTGCTGATCTGCCACAGGGTAATAGGGTTTAAAACTTTGCGGATACAAATCCTGCCCTATCGGTTCTGAAGATTTGCAATGGGGGCACAGCAGCCGCACCAGTCTTTGTGCAACGGAAGTATTAAGGGTATTGGCCACCAGAAAGGAAGGAATGCCCATATCGATGAGTCTTGATATGGTACCCCAGGCCGAATTCGTATGAATAGTGGACAGCACCAGATGCCCGGTGAGCGCAGCTCTCATGGCCATGTTAGCCGTTTCCGGATCTCGGATCTCACCGACCATGATCACATCAGGATCCTGCCTTAAAAAAGTCCTGAGTGCAGATGCAAAATTTAGCCCGATGCTCTCCTTCAGCTGAACCTGGTTGATGCCCTCCAGCGTGTATTCTATAGGATCTTCAATGGTCAGAATATTGCGGGTATTTTTATTCAATAATTTCAGTGTTGCATACAGTGTGGTGGTCTTTCCAGATCCCGTCGGACCACTGATCAGCACAATCCCGTTAGGTCTTTTCACCCCCTCCAGATAATTGCGCAGGTCTGTTTCAGAAAGCCCGAGTTTAAAAAGATCGATATTGGTGGCATCATTGTTCAGTAAACGCAGTACAACCTTTTCTCCATGCAGTGTAGGCAATACAGATACCCTGATGTCAAACTGCTCGCTGCCATGCTTAAAAGTGATCCTGCCATCCTGCGGCAAACGCTTCTCTGCGATATCCAGGTTAGCCAGAATCTTAATCCTGTTAACGATAGAGGGATATTCCGCCCGGCTCAACAGGTATCGCTCGATCAGCATTCCATCGATTCGAATCCTGACCCGGCACTTCTCCTCGTAGGTCTCAATATGTATATCACTGCTTTTCAATTTTCTGGCCTCAGAGATAAGTTTCTGTAAAAAATCGTCTGAAGAATGCTCATGACTTAGGTTTTCAGTGCCGGTTATTGTGTTTTCCTTCAGGTAATACTGGTTCAGTAATCGAGACAAAAACTCAGGCGCGGCGGTTTGCAGTGCCACCTCTTTTCCAAGCAGGATTTCCAGTTCATCGTTTAACTCAATTTTGTTCGCATCTTCATCGCAGTACAGACAAAGTGTCCCATTTTCTACGGCAAAAGGAAATATCCGGTAATGCCAGGCCTGTGTGGTGGTGATCTCATGGAGCAATTCTGCTTCGACGATCAGATTTTCGTTTTTCCTCATAGCAGATAATTTTGAAACCAGTATTGATGCTCAATCCAATCCGCCTTATTCAACTGCAGTTCGAAAGTCCATGCACTGAGCATCAGGAACAACAATAGAATACTCTGCAGGCCGGCAAGCGGAACGGTATATGCTTTCGGGCGATTAAAGATGATATATAAGCCAGAGCCGATAGCAATGAGCAGCAAACTGCCCAGGTAGAACAGGAAGAAATTTAGCGCAGGAAAATAGAGGGCCAGGCAGAACAGCATTAACAGATCGCCCACACCAATGTGCTGATTCATCAGATTGACGATCCGCCCATATTTTAAACTGATCATTGCAGTTGTCAAAGCATAATTGAGCAGTATGAACCCCAGGTTCAGACCAACTTCAGTAAGGCTCAATTGAAGGTTTTCCAGTAACAGGAACAGCGCCAATAACGGGAACGCATACCAGGAAATGGCCCGGTACCGGAAGTCCTGAACGCTCATGAACGTTAAAATGA
>DATFQH010000457.1:0-18846 GCA_035264385.1 Pedobacter sp. | reverse complement strand
CTGGGTAAAGAAATATAACATCATTCCATTCATAATTCAATAATTTAAACATGAAAAGATTATTTTTTGGCCTTGCCGTAGCGATTGTTGCGCTGAGTGCCAGTGCATTCACCAATGCTACCCCTGCATCAAAAACGCTAACATTGTATTGGTATTCAACCAATACCACAGGCAACACGCTTACAAACCCTGACCAGGTTTCTGCAGCAGCATCACCAACATCGGAGCCATGTCCGGGTACAACCGGAAACTATTGTGCCCGGGGCTTTAGCGCCGGAGAGACCATAATTGATGGTGCCTTCAGAAGACCGAACATTGCGGTAAGCTCAGGAGCTCCGGCAAGGATTCTGCCTTAAGCTTTTAAAAAGGAAGTATCCGGTGTCTCACCGGATACTCTTTTATTTTGCCTTAATAATGATCATAGGAACGCTCTTGATGATTTGGTTAAGACGAAGGCCAAGTTTCAACAATTGTTCATTGACAAATTGCAGATCGAATTTTTCTGAAAGTTTCAGGTCAAAATCAATCTGATGGCTGATTCCAGTTTCGTCATATATGGGAGGACTATTTTCGGATTCTAATAGATTGATTAGGGCACTCACATCGCTTTTGCGAACCCTGACATAGTCATTGGTTTCTGATAGCAGTACCTCGTGCGTGTCTGCTTTGGAGACAGCGACTGAGTATCCGCTGATCTTTCTAAGCGCTAAACAACTGATTGGCCTTTCCGCCCAGAGACTTCTGATCTGGAGAAACCTGTCCAGATCCTGGTGCATCGCATCAAGCGCTTCTTCCCTGGAGAATGAAGCAGGAACAATCAAATCATAACAAATTTTTTGTTTTCTAGTCCATTCATAAAGCGCCTGCTCTGAACCTGTGAATATGAACTTGTCCGGATCAACCCCCTCAAAGATGACCTGTTTATTGTATGTGTCCAAAGTTGTGGCGTTATTCATGCTATACTTTATCAATTCCAGTGGGGACATATTGAAACCGTACAATCGTTTCTTTTTTTCATCAAATTCGTGGTGTATCTGGCCGTAAATACTGTCAATATAGCCGGTAATGAGCGATCTGTACATGAACGCAGCATCCGGTCCCCCGTTGTTGTTTGTGAGCAAAGGCTTGTCCGGCCTGAAATCCATTTGAAGATCCTGATTGGGTATATCGAGCGTTTGTCCGGCTATAATCTTTTTAACATTTTCATCGGTAATGAATCCGGTACTGATTTTTTTAACCTTTCTGTCTTTACCTATCCAAATACAGTGCGGGTAGGCAAGGGTCGGAAGCATTTTGAAAAGATCGTTGTTGGTATTCTCAAAAACTGCAAAAGGCAGCTTCAATTGTTTTCCGGCTTTCGCTTTTTGATCGATGAACTGTTGCACTACATTTTCGGTATGAAGAAAGGAAACCGGGAGAATAACAATGTCCTGCTTGTATCGTTCCTGTAAAAGCTGGATTTCAGGCAGTGCGGCAACACAACCGGTGCACCACTTGCTCCAGTAGTCCAGTATGACAATCTTGCCATCAAAATCACTGAGCTTAAAAGTTTTTACCTTACTGTTCAAAATTAATCCGAAGTTGATGTCCGGTACACTTTCTCCGACACTTAATCGGGATATTTTTCTGTCCTGGGCAAATGAATACAAATTCAGCAGGAAAATAATGAAAACCGTTATAGTTGTCTTCATATATCTATCTTGGATTTTGAATCAGGTTTGCCAGGCCCAGTACATCCGATGGAATCGGCCAGGTATATTTCAGGTCATTAGGGGGAAGGGTGTATACCGAACCATTCACAGTTCTGCTCAGCGTTCTTGCAAAACGAGGGTCGATGTTCAGTCGTCTGAGGTCCGTCCAACGTGTGTTTCTAAAAAGCAGCTGTTTTCGCCGCTGATCCAAAATCAAACCAAGCAACTGTTCAGGTGCGGATAGCTCTACAGGTTCAAACGAAGCTTTGTCGATCCGCTTTTGCAAAAATTGATTCAAAACAGCTCTGGCCTGCGCTCCATCGCCAAGCCTGGCATGAGCCTCAGCCAGGTTAAGAAAGATCTCGTCGGTGGCAAGGCCGGTAAAGGGAATGGAATTTCCATTATAGCTTCCTTTAAATATCTGATACTGGTCTTGGCTGCTAAAGAACAACTTTTTTCTCAGGTCATTCTCCGGATAGGATTCATACAGATCATCCGCTATTTTGGCGTAATCGGGGATCAGGTTAGGGAAATCCTCACTGATGGAACTCAAGAAAATGACTTCTTTGTTGAACAATTTAAACGGTCTGGGGTCACTCGCCGAAACATCATTATAGTCTATCAGCTCACCCTGAAGAGAGAGGCTAAGCGCGGCATTGGTCCGGGATGCCTCATATTGCTGCATGGTAAGATAAATTCGGGATAAAAGGGCATACGCCGCTGATTTTCCGCCACGTGTTTTAAAGGCTGCAAGATCAGGCAGCAGCCTGATGGATTCCCTGAGGTCGTTTAAAATCTGTGTATAGGTTTGCCCTAATGTTGCCCTGAAAGATTTTTCTGAGACATCTGCGGAGAGCCTGAGGGGAATGCCGAGGTCGGTTTCCGCTGTGGCTGCATTGTAGGGAGGAGCGAAGACCTGGGCAAGGTTGTAAAACTGATAGGCCCTTAAAAACAGTGCGCATCCCCTGAGATTCTGATACTCATCCAGCTCTGAGGGAGCAGGAGTGATCTTTTTTAATCCGTCCAATACAATATTGGCATAGAAAATCACTCTGTACGGACCAATCCAGTTTTTACTTGCGGCGGGAAAAGGGATCTGGTCCGCCCAGGTATAGGCTGCCCTGTGGTAGTCGTCTGTATTGTTCAGGTAATCCTCATCGGTAAGGTAATAGTCATCGGTTCCCTGGTCTCCCAGGTGCGGATCGGCGCCGAAGCTGTTGCTTCCGTTGATGTAAGTGTCATTGTCAAGTATAGCCCTTAATTCTGCCAGGGTAGAGGGTACCACCAGCGAGTCATCAGGTTTAGCCTGCAGGAAAGACTTCTTGCAGCCTGCCAAAATTGGCAGCGTGCAGATCAGTAATATTTTCAAGTAGTTTTTCATTTCTGTATTTTTTTAGAATGTCGCTGTTAAGCCTAAAGAGAATGATTTTGCCAGCTCGGGTGAATAAATGAAGTTTGGATCCACTCCCGATTTATTCGCCCGCCATATTGTTCCCAGATTGGTCAGGTAAAGCGAACCAGTGATGGTTTTAAATGGGGAGCGGCTGGCAGCCAATCTGGAGTGCGTGTAACTAAAGGTAATGTCTTCCAATCTGATGTGATCGGCCTTTTCCATCAGGGCGTCAGCGTATGTATAAAACTGGTCCCTCAGATTACTTAGCGGGTAGGAGAGTGAAGGCACGCGGGTGATGTTTTCATCGCCAGCTTTCTGCCATCTTTTGCTGTAATCTGAATGTCCCGTCCAGGTTCTCAGTAGCTGTGAATAATTAACAGAGCTGTTTCTGAAATAATATCCCAACCGGTAACTTAAATTCACAGAGGCTTCGAAACGACCCAGGGCGAAAGTATTTCGAAAGGAACCGAAAGTGGTGGGTTCTGCGTTGTAGTTTTTCATATCCGAGAGCGGGGTCTGATTGATGATGGCGCTATAGTCGCTGCTGATCTCACCGTTCAGATAGCCTCTCGGATTGCCGTTTTCAGGATCCAGCCCTGCCCAGGGGAAAGCGTAAATGGAATAAACCGGCCTTCCTTCAACCGGGTTAATCAAAAAGTCAGACAGGTAGGCATTTCCGTTTTGGGATGGCTGTGCCGCGTATTTGGAAACGGTGGTCTTATTGGTGTTCAACAGGGCGTTCGCCCTCCAGTTGAGGATGCCTCGAAGGATTACGCTCTCCAGCTTCAATTCCAGACCACTGCCGTTAATATTTGCGAGATTGCCGAAAAAGAAGGGTACCGCGTCATTAATGGCAAGACCTGTGGTGGGGTCAAGGGGGCCGCTGCCCAGAAGGTTTTTTCCGCGCTTCCAGTATAGGTCAATGCTTCCGGAGAGAATTTCTTTTTTGCTTACAAAATCCAGCGCGAGATTCAGCTGCCTGGTTGTTTCCCATGTTAAATGCTCATTTGGAGGTGTCTGAATTTGCATCTTGAGCAGCCCTGTGATTGGTGAGTATCCGCGGTAGGAAGCCGTTGTATAGGCCGAAGCCTTTCGGGATATGTTTCCCTGCGAACCGTAGGTTGTCCTTAAATTTAAGTAGGGGAATAAATTCCTGTCAAAAAAAGATTCCTTTGAGATCTGCCACGCCAAGCCACCAGACCACAAGGGGACTTGCTGCTGGTTAGCTTTGACCCCGAAAAGATTCGAGGCATCTGTCCTTGCGCTGGCGGTTATCGTATACTTGCCTGCTAACTGGTAAGATAAGTTGGCGTATTTGGAGAAGTAGCGATCTACGGTTGCGGATATACCCTGCTGGTTGGGGATGGTTGCGCCTACAGCGATGATGCCATAATAATATTGCTGCCAGGGTTTGGTGTAGTCAATTGCTGTGGAGACCACACTGCCGTTTTCGCTGAATCCATAGTAAGTGCCGGTATTGCCTCTGGTTTGCAAGCTTCTTATCTCTCCGCCCGCCAGTGCAGTCAGCCGGTGTTTTTCCTGGTCCCATGTTTTATCATAGCTCAGTTGGATTCGTCCTTGGTGGGAGTTGCTGGTTAACAGACTGGTATTGAGTATATCTCCGTAGGGGACAGGTCTTGAGATGATGCCAGTTTCGCTGATTTGGCTGAAGTTATTTACCATGTCCCTGGTATAGAAGGATTCTTTCATGTACCTGTCTTTTACATTGGAGCCAGCGTTGAAATACTGATATTTAGCCGATAGATTGAGCCCCGGCAGGATTTCATAACCCATATTGGTATTGATAGTTAGTTCGCTGACCCTGCTGCTGAATTTTCGTCTGTCAATCTCTTCCAGGGGACGGAATTCCCAGTTGAGTAGTCCTTTATCGCTTGCGCTTTTAAGGAATTCCCTGGAATAAGTCCAATCGATTACCTCAGCATTCCCGTTACTGCCTGAGAGGCTCGCATAAGGGTAAAGTCCTTTTGAATTACTGGTCATTGCCAAGCCTCGATTATTGCCTTCGGTATTTTCGGTCTGAAAATAGTTTATGGCCGATTCAAAGGTGAGGTCTTTCGTGAGCCGAAAGGTGTTGTGCGCACGCAGCGTTAACCTGCTGTCCTTTTGACCCACCAATGAGGACGAAGCATTATCATAACCTGAGGAAAAGTAGTAACTGTTATGTTTTGAGCTCCCGCTAATATTTGCCGAATGCCTTTGGGTATATGAATTTTGGTAAAAGTGTTGCTTTAGATCATCCCTCACGTTATGCTGTTTCAAGGATTCGATCTGCTGATCGGCGAGTTCTGGCGCAATTTTGAGGTCCCTTTTTGCTCTGAGCAGTTCCACAACTGGGGTGAAAGGGGGGAAGAGAAATCCCAGTGAATTCAGGGTTTCATCACTGCTGTAGTAGCCAAGCCCGAATGCCTGCTTTTCAAGGTCTATATAATCCGAACTGGCAATGATTGGTAATGTTTCCAACCGGGGTTTTCCAATAACAGTAAGGTTTGAGTTGATGGATATGTGTGGTTCCTGTTGTTTGGCAGTCCGGGTTTTAATGACAATAACGCCGTTTCCTGCCCTCGCACCCCAGATGGATGCCGCTGCGGCGTCCTTAAGTATCGTGACGCTTTCAACGTCATTCGGATTGATCCTGGCTATATCCCCTTCATAAGGAAAATCATTTAAGATAATCAATGGTGTTGCGTCTGCAAAGAGCGTACTGCGGCCCCGAATGGAAAAAGTGGCTGGACTGCGCTCCCCTTTACTTTGAAAAAATCCATTGGTCACATCCTCCAGTCTCTCCAGAATGCCGGAGCTGATTTTTCGGTTAAACAGCTTTACGTTTACCTGCTCAAAGCTCCCTGTTGTTCTGGCTTTCTCTAGATTTTGGTAGCCGGTGGAGACGATGTCTACATTTTTGAGTTCACCTGTTGCGGATTTAAGCATGATATGGCCCATATCTGCTTTTGCTTTTAGCTCTATTTCAGTGTAGCTGATGTAGGAGATCTTTAGCACAGATCTTTCATTGACGCCCGAAAGGAGGAACTCGCCGTTATGGTCTGTTCGGGTTGAGTTTTCGCTTCCCTTTTCGCTGATAATAGCACCCGTAAGGGGGGAGCTGCTTTCATCGGTGACTTTTCCTTTAACATCGATTTTAATGTTGGTCGAGGCTTTGTCTGGCGACTTGGAAATTGCTTTTGTTTTGATTACGATTGTCTTGCCTTCGATCATGTATGTTAAAGGCTGATTGTTAAAGCTGAGATCAAGAACCTCTTTTACAGATGCGTTTTGAACGCTGATGTCGACTTTTTTGGCTGCGGACAACTGTTTTTGTGAATAGATGAAATCGAAATCGGTTTGCAGTTTGATCGCTTTGAGTATTTCCTCCAGTGAGGCTTTCTTTTTATTTAACGTCACCGTCTGACCACTTGTGGCGGCGCTGATTTGCAGCAGCGAACAGGTAAGTAGAAGAAAAACCAGGCTGATCTTGTTGACCCAGTTTTTTAAGCTGCGCGTGGTGACATGGTAAAATGGGCTTGCCGTCGAAGTCAAAATTTTGACAATTCGTTCATGCCCGCGTACTTGTTTTGTATAAAATTTGTACATTCGGTTTGGTTTAGTTGATTTAATTGTGTTTAACCTCATTTTTAATTTCAGACTGAACTGTTTGATCAGGAGCGTTCGAGCGCTTCTGGTCTTCTTTCAGCCGCTGGTGCTGCGCTATTTCATGACGATTACCTTCCTTCCCTGTATTTTAAAATGAACTTCTCCTGTTGATTCCAGCAGTTGGAGTACCGCTGTTATGTTCTTATTTCTTGAGACTGTGCCAGTGAAGCGGGACTCGGTGTTGCTGGTCTGGTAGATGGTTTCAACGTCATACCATCTTTCCAGCATGCCCATCACTGTTTTCAGGTCTGCGTTCTCGAATTCTGTTTTTCCTCTTTTCCAGGCGGTCTCCAGTTCGGTGTCAGCCTTTTTGATCTGTAATCGGTTTGCACTGTTAATGGCTTGTTGACCAGGCCTTAGGCTTTTCGATACGTTTCCTTTTGCCGTGGTCACTTTTACTGATCCTTCGAGTAAGCTAGTTTTAATGGTCTTTTGATTCGGGTAGGCACTGATGTTGAAATGGGTGCCTAACACTAGCACCTGTTGATCTCCGGAGATTACGATAAAGGGTTTCTTTGTGTCTTTGGCGACTTCAAAATATGCTTCCCCGGAAAGAAGTTGCACCCTGCGCTCATTATTTTTACTGTTCAGGTCTGCTGTGTATTCCAATGCGGTCTCGGCATTTAGCCAGACTTTTGTGTGATCAGGCAGTTCGATTTGGTACTGCCCGCCTTTAGGGGTAGTGATGGTTTGTACTGCGCCGGGTGGGGCCGATTGGATGCGGGTGCTGTCATTATACTGGATAGTATTTACTGAGACGATGATGCCGTTTTGGTCGTTTCGCAACTCCATAGTTTTTCCATTGGAAAGTTTCAGCGTGGCGCGGTTGGTACCCGGCCGGATATCTGTGGTTTTTGGTTTGTTGATCACCACGTAGTTCATGGGTCTGTACAGCCATGTGTTGAGCGCGATGATGGTGAGTGCTGCAATAGCGGCTATGGTGACGGACAATCGTATGATTTTGCTTTTCTGTCTTGGCTCGAAGAGGTTGGTTTGGATGTCCCGGCTGATCTGGTTAAGTTTCTCCTCGGAGATGTTAGGTTTATCCTGATTGAGCTGCGTAAGCCAGGTGTCCAGTAACGCCCGCTCGGATTCGGTGCATTCGCCTTTATTGTATTTGATGATTAGTGCTTTGGCTTGTTGTTGTGTCATGGCTTTAGTAAAAGCGGTTTAAGGCTATGACAGGGAAGGGGGTAGAAATAGGAAAATGAATTTGAACAATTCAGGCAGATAGGAAATAGCAACCTACTGTCTTTTCATCATTTCTGTGATGTTACCGTTCTGTTTCGTTTTTTGTCAGCGGGGTTTGCTTTTCTGAACGATAATAATTTTTGCCATTCTATTTATGAACACTCTGATGGAAGAGTGAGGGTACCTCACACTTTCACCATTAATTGTTTTTGTAAAATGAAAAAGGTGATCTTTCATCATAAAGCTTCGTTCATTTTTCTGATTTTGCAATCAGTTCACGTAGTGTTCAAACGACTCTTATAGTAATCAATTTCAGGTAGTTTCAAAGAGTGTTGCAAACAGGTCATGTATTCGAAAAATACGTTAGACAACTTTTAACACAGATGCCTTTATGAAACTAATCCCCGATAAGGTGATAATACAGGTTGTCCTTTTGCTGGCTTGTGATCAGAATTTGTAACCCCCTTATCAAATGGAAATAAAGAAACGTTTTATTGGTCTTTTCTGCCTGTTTATAGCAGGTGTTAATTACTTCTCGCATGCTCAGATAGCGATTTCAACACCGAATGCAGCGGAGTTAGGCAAATATACCCAGGTGCCTGTCGAACTTTTCAACGGCCTGCCAGGAATTAGCATACCTATACACACCATAAAAAATAAGGACTTGGAGGTTCCCATTGTTCTGAATTATCACGCAAGCGGTATTAAAACCGAACAACATCCTACCTGGACAGGTCTTGGCTGGAATTTATCATGTGGTGGAAGTATTACCCGGATTGCCAATGGCCGTCTTGATGAAACAAACAAGACTGATATTCAAAAAGAGGTAGGCCTGGGATTTATCAACGAGGAGTTTGGAAATTTTGATGCGTCACGATATACCGCGGGTAGCGATTGGGCCTCGATGGGAGGATTCGGTAGGTTCTTCGGTACAGGAGATTTTGATTTCAGATTTTACCTGGATGGTGAGCCGGATGAATTTTTAGTAAATGCTCCCGGCATCAGCGCTAGTTTTTTCTTTTACCGGGATCAGTCGGGAGCCTTAAAAATAAAAGTGAAATCCCGCGATGGACGACATATTTCAGTAGTATCTGAATATTCATCAAATTTTGTGGTTAATTTTGCGCAATTCGATCCCGAGCCCGAAAATTGGCCGCTACACAGTTCTGAACTGACTCAAACGCTCAACCGTCCCTTTTTTAAATTTACACTCACAACTGAAAACGGAACAAAGTATACTTTCGGAGGAAACCTGGATGCAATAGATTTTTCTACTTCTCCCCTAACATACCGTTTTACACAGCCGTCCGCATGGTATTTGACGGAAATGAAAAGTGCCACCGGTACCTGGGTAAAATTTGATTATAAAAGGCAGGGTAATCCCATTGTCGTTGGAAGTGTAATCAGTAAGACGTTATCCTATCTTCCAAACAGCAGTACCGGAAATTGCGATGGGTGCGCCGATCTCAATAAGGGGGTGTTTTTCACCCTTCAGCACCCTGTGTATCTATCGGCTATTAATGGATCTGACGGTTCATCAATCAGGTTCAAAACCAGCAAGTCTGAGGACCTGCCTTACAATATCAACAGTACTTATTTTTCGAGGAAATTTAGCCCCCTATTCACGCGTGCGGCGAGCGCCATATCAGTGATGATGGCTCAGAATTTCTGGGTTAAACTGGATGAGATCTTAATCAATAACCAAACTAAAATAAAATTCAATTATTTAGAGAATGCAAATCAGAGATTGAAGTTAACAGATGTTCTTTTCAGTGAATTCAACGACACGCAAATTAGCAAATATAGCCTCACCTACAACGCCAGGTTATTACCCAGATACAATGACAAAAAGTCAGATAATTGGGGGTACTATAATAATGAATTTTATGAAACTGTATCCTATGAAACGCTTTATACCTACAGAAGTCCTGATACCGCTTTAATGAAGTCTGAGATACTGACTGCCATCACTTACCCCACAGGCGGCACGACTTTTTTTGAGTATGAGGCACATAATTATTCCAAAATTGCCACACAATTCCCATTATTCACGCTCCAGTCTTCCACGGGCTTTGCCGGTGGTGTAAGAATTAGGAGGATAACAATCAAGGATGGTTCCTCGCTGTCTCCAGCAATAATTAAAGAGTATACTTATTTAAATGAAGACAATACTTCCAGTGGGATACTTTCAGGGATTCCTGTATATGCTGCGACTGGAAGATCTCACGTGAATTATGATATCGGCAGCTGGGACGGATTGGGATATCAGCGGCAAAAGGCAGATTATGAACAAAGGTTTGGTGCTTTTTCAGAGAATTACATAAACATGCTTGGAAACACCAATGGAAACCATATTACTTACTCGAGAGTAATTGAATCGATTCCCGGGTCCGGGAAAATTATTAAAAAGTATAGAAACCATGATACATTTCCAGATACGCTACCGGTCAACCTTTATACAAATATTGATGACCGAACGCTCACAGACAAATTTACCTCAAAAGAAATTGAGCGGGGATTATTGATCTCCTCGGAAACCTTTAACGAAGTAGGAGATCCAATACAAAGTGAAACATTTGAATACAACTCTTCTCCGTCAAGATTTAGTGACTATGTAAAATCAATTTCCAGAGTTATAATTCCCGGAGTTGCGGGAAATCCTTTTATCAGGATGACAGCGACTAAGATCTATACCTACTTTCCTTATCTGCAAAAAAAGACCGTCAAAACGTTCGGTCCGCTAGGTGCAGTTTCCAATGGTTATACCTTCTCTTATTTTCTTCCCGAGAATTTGCTGAAGGATGAGACTTCCGTGAACAGTAATGGTGAGGTGAGCAAGATGTCTTATTTTTATCCTAAAGACATGCCTGGAAGTGTTTATACAGAAATGGTCGATAAGCATATCATTTCACCGGTTGTCGTAAAATCCACTGAGGTGAACGATATTTCTACCGACTACCAACTAAACCAATATGGCAGTCCTTTCGCAGGGATTTACGTTCCAGTAAAAGGTTATAGGGGAACGTCTTCATCTGTCTTAGAGCCATTAGTCAGCTATGATTATCATGATGATCGCGGCAACATACTGACCCTCTCAAAAGAAAAAGGGCCTAAAACCAGTTATCAATGGGGTTATAACAAAACATATCCCGTTGCAGCGGTGAAAAATGCATCTGCCACAGAATTTTATCACCAGAATTTTGAGGATAAGATCACCGGGTTTGACTCCGATCTTAGGCTGGACAGCAGCAAAGCTCACACCGGCAGATTTTGTGGTAGAATCACAAATGGCGGTTTTACTCCGGAGGGGAGTTCGTCTGTTGTGCGAGTTCCGGTTAATTTGAATTCTCCCAGAAAGTTTACTTTTTCTGGTTGGGTTTACAGTGATCTTTCCTCCGCCGACATGAACTTAATAATGGTTAAACCTGATCTAACTGTTTATACCGACCAGATTCAGACCACTGTCAAAAATAAATGGGTTTATCTTAAGAAAGAATTTTTGGTTCCTGGTGATGTAGTGAGCTTATATCTGCGACTCGATAACAATAGTTTCGGCAATGCCTGGTTCGATGACTTGCGGATACAGCCCAGTGATTCAGATATGACTACCTATACTTACAGACCTCAAGTAGGTATGACCAGCAGCATTGACAACAGTGGACGCATAACCAATTATGACTATGATAGTTTCCAGAGACTGGAAAACATCAGGGATCAAAACGGGAACATCATTAAGAACTACAAGTATAACTATAAGCCTTAAGCATTAAGATGATGAAAAGATATTTTACAAGTCAGATGATTTTTATGAGGTGCTTATTGCTGATTGGGTTCATATTATCTGCTATATGTGCATCCGCACAAACCTTTACCACAACTCAGAACTTCGTTGTTGAAACCAGGGTGAAAACTCCAAAGCAAAATGTAGCGGATTTAAACAGCCTTGTAGTTGATTCAGCAAACAGAACCGTTCAGTATTTTGATGGACTGGGTAGGCTGCTGCAGACAGTTGAGTGGCAGGGCAGCCCGAAGAAGCGGGATCTGGTGACTCCGGTAGCATATGACGCATTTGGCAGAGCGGAAAAAAAATACCTGCCCTATTCGGCTACCGTAGCCACCAGTACCGGAGGCTACAAAACTACAGCGATTACTGATCAGAATTCATTTTATACTACCCCGGGTACAACAAGCGGATGGGCTTCCGGTGGGGTAGTGCCAATCCCTGGCGCAGCTTTTTCGAAGACCATTTTTGAGCTGGGTCCTTTGGATCGTGTGCAGGAGCAGGGCGCCCCCGGCTCCGTATATCAGCCAGCGGCAAGAAGCGCTACAACAGGAAGAACTGTGGTTTTAAATTACGGAACCAATAATGCGTTGACGTTATATTCAACTACTGGATATGCTGTTCGTCTGTTTAAATCGACGGCCTCAACAGTGGCAGGAGAAAGCCATAAGCGTGTGCTGAGCAGCAGTGGCAACTATCCCGCCAATGAGCTTTTCCTGACCGTTGCTAAAGATGAGAACTGGACCGGGACACCTGCTGCGGACGCAAAGCTGGGCTCTAGTGAAGAATATAAAGACAAAGAAGGCAGGATACTACTGAAGCGTACTTTCAATAAGGTGGGTACAACGGTACAGGTGCTGAGCACCTATTATGTGTATGACGAACTGGATAATCTCAGTTTTGTACTTCCTCCTGCGGCAAACGGCGACGCAGGTACTCCAACACAGGCAATTCTCGATAATTTGTGTTATCAGTATCGGCATGACCATAGGAATCGTTTGATGGAAAAGCGGATTCCGGGAAAAGGAGACTGGGATCAGATAATTTATAATCCTTTGGACCAGGTTGTTTTTACTCAGGATCCCGCGCAAAGGGCTGCGGGGTCCCCGGGCCCTTACCGGAGTTTTATTAAATATGATGGGCAGGGACGTATCATCATGACAGGTGTGGAAAGCGGCCAGACGGGTAGTCATGCGTCGGTTCAGAATACGGTAAATACCTGGCATAATCCGCACTGGGATTCCAGGGATGCTTCCGGTATTCACGGTTATACCAATTTGAGTATTCCCGGAAATACAGTTGGAATGGATATTCAGGTTGTGAACTATTATGACGATTATAACATTCCCGGAATTCCCGATAATCAAAGTACAAGCTATAGCAAAATGACCAGTGGCCTGCTGACGGCTACCAAAACAAAGGTGCTGGGAAGCGCTAACCATTATTTATGGACGATCAATTATTATGATGACGAGGGAAGGGTGGTCAGAGTCTGGGAGCAACATTATAAGGGCGGGACAGTAGCCGCCAATAGTTATGATGAAATAACAAACACCTACAACTTTGCCGGGGAGATGACTGCCAGTGTACGCAGGCATTTCGTGGCAGGAGTAGAAAAGCTTCATGTAGCCAATAGGTTTACTTATGATCATATGGGGCGACCTAAGGATACCTATCAAAAGACCGGAGATGTAGTGTCTACAGCTAATAAGGAAATACTACTGAGCCGTAAAACTTATAACGAAGTAGGGCAGCTGAGCGTCAAACAACTGCACGCAAAAAATCTGACTACCCCTGTTTTTGCCCAAACCATCACCTACGGATACAATGCCAGGGGTTGGCTGAAAAGTAGCGGGTCAACCTGGTTCAACCAGACTTTGAATTATGAAGAGGTCATTTCCGGGGTTGCCCCGCAATACAATGGCAATATCAGCAGGCAGTTGTGGGGTCCGGCCGCTACTCCGTCATTACACAATTTTGTGTACAGTTATGATAACCTGAACCGACTGACCTTGGCGAAGAGTGACGAAGGAAAAAATGAAACGATTGGTTATGACTTGCTGGGAAATATCACCAGGTTGAAACGGGACTCATCGGCCACCGTAAGCACGGACCGGCTGCGATATGACTATACAAATGGCAGACTGACCCAGGTCTATGATTCTGTTTTGGTAAAGAATCCGGCTTATCAGCTCCCATTGGCTACCACTTACGCTTACAATACTTTAAATGGAAATCTGACTTCAAGGAGTAATGTGGTGAAGAATAATAATTTGTCTAACATCACATACAATCACCTGAATCTTCCTGTAACCCTAACAGTGGGAGATGGAGCTACCGCTTCGGCACTTACTTATACCTATGATGCCGATGGAAACAAGTTAAAAAAACTAGTTACCGGTGCTAATGCGTTGAATAATGAATATATTAATGGTATCCATTACGAGAACGGGGTTCTGAAGTTTGTGCAGACAACTGAGGGCAGGGTATTAAGAAGTAGTGCGACGGATTACAAATATGAATATGCGGTAGGGGACCACCTGGGTAACGGAAGGGTGTACTTTGAAGTAGATACGGCCAATGTAGCGACCAGGAAACAGGAAGTCGACTACTACGCCTTTGGTCTTGAAATCGAACGGCAGATCTCCAGTCCAAAGAATCTGTATCTGTATAATGGAAAGGAGAAACAGGAGCACGAGAAGTTATTTGATTACGGAGCAAGATTCTACGATCCGGTAGTTGCAAGGTGGAATGTGATTGATCCGTTGGCGGAGAATCACTATGAAGTTTCAGCGTTTGCTTATGTAGTCAATAATCCAATAAATTTTATTGATCCTTTCGGTCTGGATACTGTTAAACCAAATCAAATAGTCCCCCCTGCACCTGATGTAAGACCTTTCGATCCAAAAGTAGATGTAATAGAGTTGAACGAAGTAGGTGTTACGTCCAAGAGTAAGTCATCAGTAATTGATGATTTACAAACGACACTGGATGCTATAGGAGTAGCTGATCCAACGGGAATTGCAGATGGGGTAAACGCGGTGATTCATCTCTCCAGAGGAAATTATGGCGATGCTGCTATTAGTGCTATAGCGATTATTCCATATGTCGGTGATCTTGCAAAGGGTGCAAAATATGGCACTAAATTTTATAAAGCTTATAAATCTTTGGATAAGGTTCGGAAAACGATGCAAATTCATCATCGTATTCCTCAAAAGTATATAAAAAATGGTCTGTTCCCTAAAAAGATGCTAACTTCACTTTCCAATCTCCAGGGGCTGCCGACCGAAATTCATCAAAAGGTCGTAACTCCGGCATGGAACGCGTTCATGAAGGCTAACCCGAATGCTTCAAGAGCAGAAGTTATGAAGTTCGCTATTGAAATGGATAAAACAATAGCACAACATATTAATACTATAGGCAGATGATTAATATAGAAAAACTAGTTGAATTGGCTAAGAAGTATCCCAAGGATATTATATTGTATAATCAGGATTTAAAGTCGTTGATGAAGTTACCAGGAAGAATTCCGGGAGAATTTGACAAGCAATTACTAAGTCTCTTAAAACGCACAAATGGTGCGGTAATTCTTGATTATAGATTTTATGGGTTTAAGAACATACAATTAACTCCTGGTTTGGATCAAAACCTAAAAGACAAGTGGTATGAATGGCAGCATATAGCCGGCAACGTGGTTCCTTTTATTGGAAGTAGTTCAAGCTATGGTTTTGGTTATTTGTGTAACATCATTTTAAATGAAACACATCCCATTGTCTATTTTTCAGAATTCCCAGAGGATACCACCATAGTGGCATCTGGTTTTGAGGTTTTTTTCAATGAGTTTTTAAATTTGGTAGAAGCATCACTAATTAAAGGTAATAATATCGAAATTGATGACGATAACTGGCCGTTTAATTTCTCAAAGTTACTTGAACAAGATCCTTGGTTACATCAGACGATCGAATCTGACGGTGTAAAAAAAATTATAAGTTCAATAAAAAGAAGCTAATTAAGTTTATGAACTGCTGGAAGCATGCATATTTAACCGGTGTGGCTGGGATCTGGAAATACGCGTTGTTGAAGCTAAAGTTCTGCTAAAAGTAATTGGCAGGTGATGTTAGTCTTAAGGTAAGTGAAAGGCTGCATCAAAGATCCGTATCAAACTCTCATCCCTGGTAAATTTACAGGTGCGAATCAGCGAGAACTCAATTTGGGTGCCGGCGGCGGGGCACAGTTCAACAACCCAACCGGCCTGGCCTAACAAGTTGCGCAAGGTAAGTACGGCTCCCACAGCTCAGACCCGTCACTATGTGGATGGGATTGAGTACAATGGCAATACCATTGACATCATACATACCGGGGAGGGATTGGCCAGAAACAATGCGGGGACTTATACCTTTGAATATAACCTGACAGATCACCTGGGTAATGTGCGGTACAGTTTCAAGAAGGATCCCGGTACCGGCGCCTTGACGACTCTACAAACAGACAATTATTATCCTTTCGGGTTGCAGAAAGCTTTGAGCGGCGGAGTAAATAACTATCTTTATAATGGCAAGGAATTGCAGACCGAGTTGACACAATATGATTATGGGGCAAGGTTCTATGACCCGGTGATAGGAAGGTTTAATACAATTGACCCCCATGGAGAAAAGTATGCAAGCTGGACTAGTTATAATTACGCATTCAATGATCCGATTAACACAATTGATCCCGATGGCCGGGATGGTATGCTGACTGGGTCGGGGACTAAGGATGACCCATATATTATCCACGCCAATTATTATTACGTCAAAGGTTCGTTAAAAGACAAGGAAGTGGAATCCCTTCGGGCGGGCATTTCAGATTATAATGGGGCAGGGGGGAAGAATGGCATTCAGATTAAAAATGAGCACGGCACGACTTCTTATTTAAAATATGACCTAAGCGCAACCGAAGTGGCAGACGCCGATGAGGCTGACAAAATGATTTATGAAAAAGATTCGTTTACTGATACAAACGGAGAATCACAATCATTTGGCAATAAATTTGGCCTTGGAGCAAGTTTAGATGATTTAGAGTATGGTGATGCAGATAATCGGAATGTTGCGATAAATAGAGAAAACATCAGTAAAGGAGTTAAGTTGGGGATGGATGAAAGCAGACTTATGAGGGGTGTAGTAATTCACGAAATAGGTCATAACCTCGGAGGCGAGCATTCTGATGGAACCGCGACAATGCGTAATCCTCGAGCAGTTACATATGAAAGTTCCATAAAGAAATCACAAACAGATGTGCAATATTCGGATACCAGCAAGAACTTTACCAGGACTATATTTCAACGAAGAGATGCAAAAAAATCTGGCCTGATTGTTCCCGGGATCTATACGAAAAAATAAAACAAATGAAAACAATATATTTGCAAGCCCTACTTTTAGTAATTTTTCCATTTTCGTTGTTGGCGCAATATAGGGCCGATTCTTACGAAGAGAGTGTGGTTAAGGGTTATTTCATTAGAGAATATATAGAGCAAGAAGTGAAAGATGTAAGGTCGGATATATTCTACATAGACCTATATAAAAAGACCTTTTTTATTCCTATAAAGCGAGGTCTATTTACTGAAAATGTAATCGATTCAATAAAAAACTACAATTCGTCGGACTTATATTTTTTGCCTTCAAAGCAAACAACGGAGTTGATAAAAGTTTTCAGTGGTTTAGATTTTTCGAAAGAACAGTTTAACTTTCGCATGCCTGTAAAGTCAGCAGTATTTTTTAACGTTAAAAATCAACGTAAATACATTTACAATATTTATTTTTCAGAATTTAAAGTAATCAAAGCCACGATTATCAATACACGTGCTAATGCTTTGAGGTTAAACGTATATTTCAACCAAAAAGCTGAATATTTGACGTGCTATTTTCTTTATCAGCCGCTTATTCTTCAGGAAATAAACAATATATACGACGATAATTTCAAGAAAGTTACCTGGTAATGTCAAGTGCAGAAAAATCGTTATCGCTTACTTAAGTCGAGTAGCAGTTGAATTAGAAGCGGATAAATTAGCCTTAATTCAAGGAGTGATTAGAAATGGAAGGACGATTCTAGGCTGATCATTAGGATAGAACGCTTACCATAAGTTACTGTATACTATTGCTACGAGCCAAGTGAATGAAAGCAGATGATTTTTACTTATCTTACAGTTCAAAATAATTTGCCCGAATGATAAGGCAAAAGGCAGATAGTAGAAAACTCTCCGAGTCCCACGAACAATACAAAAAAGAAATGAGACCATACCAAATTAGAATGATGCTTTTGTTTTGTCCGGCTTGGCTCATGCCCGTGGTTGTTCAAACAAAGTTGGATAGTTGTACCGACGTTCATCTGAAAGGATATTTAATTAAGGAATTTAAAAAACAAGATGTTTTAGATCTCAAATCAACCCGGGAAATGGGTAACTCTTTTTTAGTTGATGTATATCAACGAAATTATTTTGTGCCTATACAGCAAAATCTTCAGATGTTTATTAGTTCTAAGGATTCCTTAATCAAATTCAGGCCGGATCAACTTTATCTATTCCGAAGTATACATAATGACAGACTAATACAAAAGCATTGCCAAAATTATAAATCTATTGAAATTCCTAATGTTAAAAAATTAGAACTGAAATTCCATGGACTTTCAAATGATAAAAGTTCACTGTACAAAATTTACTATTATGAATGTAAGGCAAAAAAAATTCAGTTAGAGAATAATTTCAAAAATACGATCGATTTAGTAGTTCCATTTGTTCGCGGGGTTAAAAACATAACCTGTTATTTTATTTATGACGAGATTATACTTCAGGAGATAGATAATATTGGATATCAGGATTTTCAGAGATTGGAATTTTAATTTATTGAAACTACTATGGCCTTAATTATTGTCTTCATGGATTGTGTCGCTTCGTCTTGATGAGAAAAGCTAGAAAGATATTTTGTTAGTTAAATGTTAACAAGTAGTTGCTCTGGTATTTGTCGGCTTCAAGGAAATTAAAGTAATTTTGTAGTTACCAACAAACCGTTTTATGAAAATGCCGCTCTTAACAAGGAAACTTCCTGCATATACTTTGACTGAAATTCTGGTCGTACTGGTTATCATTG
>DATFQH010000456.1:0-4037 GCA_035264385.1 Pedobacter sp. | reverse complement strand
TGGAGGATATTTACTGTCGAGGGCACCCGAACCGCAGTCTTATCTGGCCAATGCCGACATCATTTCGCTGTTTAAGGCTCCGCTTAGGAACTTCAATTTCCGAAGGCTGCTGATCTTTAACTCTGCCTGGGTGTTTGCAATTAATATAGCTGCGCCGTTCTTTACTGTTTTTATGATGAAGACAATGGGGCTTCCGCTTTCCTATATCATTGGTCTTGCTGTGCTTAGCCAGCTTTTCAGCATTCTTACATTGCGCATGTGGGGAACATTCTCAGACCGGTATAGTAACAAAAGTATCATCTCGATCAGTGCTCCCCTCTACATCTTATGTATTGTGGCTTGGTGTTTTGTTGGTATATATTCCCGGTTCATGAACAACATAGGTTTATTGATATTGATTCATGTTTTGACGGGTGTTTCTACATCCGGCATCAATCTGGCACTCACCAACATCGGATTAAAACTG
This sequence comes from Pedobacter sp., assembly GCA_035264385.1. Taxonomy (GTDB): domain Bacteria; phylum Bacteroidota; class Bacteroidia; order Sphingobacteriales; family Sphingobacteriaceae; genus Pedobacter. The sequence goes on along the minus strand of DATFQH010000456.1, from coordinate 3,571 downwards.
GCATCGAAAACTGAAGCTATCGTCTATCTGTCGGTCAAGAATATCGTTACCGCACTATTCTCTTCCGCTGGCCCATTGGTCGGAGGGATGTTGGCGGATTTTTTCTCACAAAGAAGACTATCTGTAACTGTAGAGTGGGCAAGCCCTGAATTCAATAAAATTATCAGGCTAATTGCGCTTCATGAGTGGAACTTCCTGTTCCTGATCGCTGCAATGCTGGCGCTGTTTTCTATGGAGTTGCTGATGCCGGTAAAAGAAACGGGCGAAGTATCTAAAAAAGTGGTGCGAAGAATTATGAGAACAAGCATCAGAACGAATCTTAAAGAGTACTTTATTATCGGCGACATCATCAGTCTGCATGAACAGATCTGGGCCATACTGAAACCAAGAAAATCTTAGCCTATACTTTTTCGGGAAGTTTAACAGGCAAGCTAAACCAGAATTCAGCACCTTCACCCTCTCTGCTGTTTACGCCAATTGCTCCATTATGTTTGCTGATGATTTCTCTGCAGATGAAAAGCCCAAGACCAAGTCCCCCGGGTTGGCTCGGTTTATCGTCCTTTATCCTGTAAAACTGCTGAAATATCTTTTGCTGGTGATCCTTCGGTATCCCCTGCCCATCATCCAAAACACTTACAACAACATTGTTGCCATCGGTCAAGCTTTTAATCTTTATGGTAACATCGTTTTTTGAATATTTAATACCATTTGAAATGAAATTATGAATGACCTGTTCAATGCGGTCATGATCTCCTTTCAAAACCGGGCAGTTTTCATCCAGCTCATAGTCTATGTGACAATTCGGATTTGCAGCCTTAGCACTATCACAACAGGCTTTAATAGATTCATTGATATCAAAATCATTCATCAGACAATGTAACTCTTCAGAGTTTGCATGTACGCCATCCTGCAGATCTGAAATGAGGTGCAGCAGTTTATTCAGCTGCAGATCCATCTTTTCTACCGTTTTGATGTAATTTACATAATTGTCTTTATACAATTGCTGTAAGATCAATTGCAAATAGGCCTTCAAAACAGTGACGGGAGTTTTCAATTCATGCGCTGCCATATTTACAAAATCTTCGTACTTTTTTTGATCCGGGGGCTGCGTATTACTCATAAGAATATTATAACGTCGCAATTTAACAGATCGGATTTCGTCTTGGTTGCGTAATTATACGTGTTTTAATTGCGTTCAATACGTGATTGGCAAATCAGCGTTAATTTACAATTCCGTTTAAAACGGCAAAGCGAATGAGGGCCGCAGTATTTCTGGATCCGGTCTTGTCTATGAGACTCTGCCGATGACCTTCTATGGTCCGTTTACTGATAAACAGCTTATCAGACATTTCATTATTGGTAAGTCCTTCGGCGATCAGGTGAAGTACTTCTATCTCTCTAACAGAAAAATCAATATTTGTTCTTTCTTGACTCTGAGCGTTATGCCCATTCTTTAGCAGTTTATTAAGCATAGTCATAGCAAGTTCTGAGCACAGGTAGCGGCCTCCGATATGAATGTGCTTAATTGAAAACAAAAGCTCATCGGCACTTACATTTTTAAGCAGATAACCAGACGCGCCCTCTAAAAAAGCCTGGGCTACATACTTTTCGTTATCATGCATAGATAATATCACAATTTTGACCTCAGGCCTTACAATCTTCAATTCCCTGATCAGCGAAATTCCATCGAGTTCTGGCATATTAATATCTGCTAATACGACATCCACTTTGTGGCCTCCAAGAATAATCTCAAGTACTTCACGGCCATTGACTGCCTCGCCGCTGATATTTATGCCTGCATCTGCTTCAAGCAACATTCTAATGCCGTTTCTAACAATATTGTGATCTTCAGCTAATAATACATTTACCATGTTGCTTACATTAAATTAACTTTTCTTAAACACTTACGAGGTAGTTCCCAGCTCCTGAAGCATATCTTTCAGGCGTTTTATATGTATTTTCATTTGCTCCGCACGCTCTGTTTTGGCTTCATAATTGACACCCTTTACTGAGGTAATTAGATTTTTCCGTTCCTCCATCATCCTTATCGCCGTCCATAAAGACTCTTCGAGTGCCTTGGTTTGCTCTACAGCAAGCACACCCGCCGTAAAAGAATGGCCTGTATAACATCTGTACCTGGGTTGCTCCTCGGCTTCGATCTGGACAAGTGAGCCACCGCAGTCGGGACAGGTAAAGTGCGTAAGCGATCCGAGTTTTTCCAGCTCTTCTGCCGAGCTAGACATCCGCAACGTGATTTCGGCTTCTTGCTTTACATCCTCTGGTACTTGTGTTCGCTCACAAGAATTCCTGGAAAACAAATCTGAAAGTATATAACCCATTTCCTCGATCGAGCCCTTGTAATCAACTTTCACGTTTTTCAATACGTTGTTAGGCATATCTGCAAATTCGGCATCATGCGGATCCTGTATCATACACCTGCCACCGCTCCTTTTTATAGCAGACATTCCGGAAGTACCGTCATCAAGCATTCCGGTAAGTATAATTCCGGTTACACAAGAATCGTAAGCAGCTGCCGCAGTTCTGAAAAGCACATCAATGGACGGTCTCCAATGATTTTCATATGCACCCTTCTGAATAAGAATTTTTTCCCTCTCGATCATCATGTGGTGATCCGGAGGGGCCAGGTAAATATGGCCGTTCCGAATTTCTTCCTCATTTACCGGTATCCGGCAGGGAAGTTTACTTGATTTTTGTATCTGGCGCAGAACCACTTCAGCCGTTGAAGTCCTGGACAAATGAATCACTATGAATATTGCCGCGTTAAGATCCTGATCCAAACTCGCACAAAGCCGGCTTACCGCACTGATCCCCCCGGCCGAAGCACCAATTGTAATGATATTTGTAATTTTGTCTTGCATATGTTGTTTCTACTTTACCTGAGTAATCTCTGTAAAACGATTTGAATTTTTGAAAACGATAGTAATGCTGGTTCCCCTCTCAGAAGAATGAAGATCCATGGTGCCGTTCAACAAATATACCCGGTTCTTAATGGCTCTCAGACCAGATCCCCTTAACAGGGCATCGTCTGTATTTGTCGAAAACCCTTTTCCATTATCAGTTACCACAAGTGTTATTTTTTTGTCTTCCGTGCACACCTTAATCTCGGCAACAGTAGCATCTGCGTGTTTAATACAGTTGCTGATCAATTCCTGTATGATACGAAAGATATACAGCTGAATATCCTGATGGAGCCGGTCGGCGGAGGCCTTAATCGTTGTTCTAATGGTGAAATCTGCGGTACTGAATCTTTGTGCCATTTCGCGAATACCGGCCGAAAAACCAAAATCCCGAAGAACTGACGGAGTAAGTTCGTAAGACAGTTCGCGTGTTTCCCGAACAGCCTGATCCAACAGATTGTTCACCTGCTGAAATTCCCGGGACAAATTCATTTTCGACTGAATGTTCTGAAGATTCATGCGAATTCCATAAAGGATCTGACAAACACTGTCGTGTAGTGCACTGCTTATCCTATAGCGTTCTTTTTCCTGAGCGTCAAATGCGGCAGACAAAATAATGCGCTGCTTTTCATTTTCCAGATTTTTCGACTCTT
>DATFQH010000455.1:0-2597 GCA_035264385.1 Pedobacter sp. | reverse complement strand
ACATTTTATGGGCATCGCTTTCAGTTGCCTTCAGTATATCGAGAGCCTTTGCGCCTTTTTTTTGCCGCAAATAAAGTTTTGCAAGCCAAAGATTAGAAGCTATCTGGCTGGACCCGGCATTTTTCGCATATTTTCCGGCATCAATCAGGTATTTTTCGGCCTGCTCATAATTGCCCATTTCAGCTTCTACATTTCCCCATGCCCGGTGAATAGTACCTTTTTCGGCTGCGCTTCCGTTTGAATGTTTCGCTGAGTAGCTGATCAAAAGATCCTTTGCCTTGCCCGCTTGTTTTGTTCTTATATAATTGGAGCATACTACACTGATGATATCGTAAAGCCGATAAACATCAGATATGTCCACACCACTTTCGAGTACTTTCAAATAGTAGCTATTGCTCTGAGCAGGCTTACCGGTAAGTCGGTAGATGTTGCCCAGGTTAAGGAAAAGAAGGGCCCTGTCACGTTCGTTTCCGTTTTTTTCTGCTTTGGCTAATCCTTTCAGGCAAATTGCCAGCGCTTCCTTATAGTTCGACAAATTGACATGTGAGCTGGTCCAGGAAACATAGATTTCCGATTGGCTCATCAGATACGGATATTGGGTGGTCAGCGCAATTAATTTTTCAAAATGGGACTTCTGGCCCGAATAGTCCTTTGCAGAACCGTAGTCCTGATAAATGTTGTACATTTCCCGAAATACAAGTTTTGAAGCGTCTGCGTTACCTTTTTTGATGTATGCAAAAAGTGCTTTTTCATAATGCCTGCTACAGGAGTCCAGAAAAAGTGAGTTCTTTTCGCCGGTTAGGAAAAACTGGCCGAAATAATAGCTGGCCAACAAATAGTCTTTCTCGGCGATATTGTTATCATTAATTTCCTTCAATAGTTTCAGTCCCATCTTCCGTTGGGGACGCTCGATGTAAATACCGGCGATCAGTGTCATGGCTAATTGCTGTTTTACTGAGAGATGCAGAGAACTTGCCAATGTCTTTGCCTGATTTGCGAATACCATAGCGCTGTCCAGATGACTTTTTTCTTCCTCAGGACGAAAAAGGTAAATACTGCTAAGCTGAATGCACAATTCAAGTTTCCGGATATCCGAAACAGGTTGTTTCAGTTCTCTTAGAAGCCCTGGTATTAACTTTACACCTGTAGAAGCGCTCCCGCGAAGATATTGAGCCTTGACAATCCCTGTTATGGCAGTGAGAACGAGGGTGAGGAGTAACAAATTGAAAATACGCATGAGCATTAAATTTATTTACTAAATATAGCACTTATACTTATTTCATAACCCATCGAAAGTACCAGTTCATTACAGTTCATCGGGTTCATATCCGCCTAGACAGGACATGCAAGAACTAGCATAACCATCATACTCGTCATAGGCCGCGCCCGGCTTACCAAAAATAGTGATGATCCTGTCAATTCTGATTTTGCTTTCCGGCTCCAGCAGGATAAACACACCGTCACTTTTAAACTCCTTCATCTCCATTACGCGGCCTTCCGCCTCACAGATACCCTGATGTAAACAGAAATAGAAGATTAAGCGTTTCAGGTTTAATGTTCATAGTGTTGGTTTTAAGTTGTTTAATGGTAAGATCTTCAATGGCAGTTAAAATAGAAATACTTTGATTGTTTCAGGTAATCCTTCCCATAGCGGTAAATCTCTTCAGGATCATAGCTGCCACAAACGCTTAACGTCTTAGTGTTGGTTATGGGCATTGCTGCCGGTTATCAAATAAAATTACCAGCAACCATTCTGGCTACCAGTAATTCAATAAGTGGGATTTATTTTATTGTTAGTGCCTGTTAAGCCAGCTTATGATGTAATCAGCATCTTCCTTCCAGTCGATTTGAGCCATCGCCAGGTGATTTCGACCCTGGAACTCCTTGTAATCTGTAACAGAATCCTCATTCTTGTATTTTTTGTAGTTGTCATAGTTCAAAGAAGCCGGCATAATGTGATCTTCGCTGCCACTGACAAATAACAATGGTGCATGGGGCCGTTTGAAATCAACATGAGCATCCCTGCTCAGACCGTCCCAGGATACCGTTTTGGATTCTGGAACAACGAGCTGGTTGTAAGTCTCCTGTTGTACTGGTAATGGCATCCCATTGGTAAAGGTGTACTGCCAGTGCTTGAAAGACATTAGGTAGGTGGTTTTTCTGGATGTGAACAGCCCGAGGGCTGGTGTGACTGATTTGATGAAGGACCATTTGAAAGACAATACACCCTGGGGGGCAACAGAGTGATAGGCAACTGCCGCACTGGCAAGCCCTCTTTGGACTAGTAACTGGGTGATTAGACCACCGAAAGAATGACCGATAATGATAGGTTTTTCGGGAAGGTTACTGATGAAATCTGCATGATGATCTACCAGTTTTTTCAGGCTGAGCGAAGCAATGCCGGGATCCGGGTGCCTGCTCCTGAGCACCGAAGGGGCTGCTTCCTTATATGGCCACGGAGGGGTGTGCACGGTATAACCCTTGCTTTCGAAATAGTTTTTCCAGGTGGCCCAGCCGATGTAGCTGACAAAACAGCCTGTGATGAATACAATGGTTTTTGATTGGATGGTTTTCATCGTTCTTGTTATTTGGTGTAT
>DATFQH010000454.1:0-5001 GCA_035264385.1 Pedobacter sp. | reverse complement strand
GAGGTTTGGTATCGCCTGTTATGAATACTTCAAATTTATTGTCAACTGCTTTGATCGTGAGATGGTAGGTTTGCTTAAGTTTTAAAGGATGTTTTGCAGAAGCAATCACAATCCATTTGTTATTGCTGGATTTGCCCATTTCAATAAGGCCTGTTTCTGCATTTAAGCCAAGGTAATAACCTTTGTATGCTTCTGATCCGACGGCCGGATCGGTAACACGAAATAAAAGGCCGGCATCACCGGCAGTGTTTACTGAAATGTCGGCTGAATAAATGAAGTTTGAAAACTGAGTTGCTGTTGCGATAATTTTGGTGCCGCCGCCAGAGCGCCCGTCTTCATTTGCTGCGCTGTGTATGGCGTTGTCTTTATAAAACCAGGCGCCGCCATGGATCACCAGCCCTTCTGCCGTATTTCCATCAAACGATTGCGTGTAAGTCTTTGTTATGTACGTTGGTTTTCCTATGGTCGGGAAAATACTGACGCGGAGGCTTTCCGATCCAAACGGTACCAATGTAATCTCCTCGATTGTCTGGCTCGAGGCCACCGGACTGAGCGGGACGTCCATCGCGGCTGTTTTATTATAGTCTAGAGTCCAGGAAGGAATCTGCCTGGCTTTAACTTTCAATTGTATCGGCGTGGTTTCCTGTATAAAGGGATTCGCTGGCATTGCCCGTTTTACAATTGAAATTTGTTTGTCCAGAGTGCCGCTGCCGAGTACCAATCCATAATTCCATGCCGAAGCTGGTGTAATCTCTGTCTCTACAAACCCTTTTACAGGGAATTCCTTAACATTTTTCTCAGACTCATTGATTTTGAGTGCATATAACAGTGGTCCGCGCTCGACACTGACTGCATTATTCACTTGCGTTTTTGTAACAAGGTGCATCGGGAAGTCTAATACAACCTTGTCTCCATTGTTCCACTGCCTTTTTAAAGTAAACAGTTTTCCCGCCACGACACCAGATATCAGTTTCCCGTTTACTTTGATCTTGGGTGTCAGGCACCAGGACGGGATTCGTAACACCAACGGAAAGGATGCGGACTTTTCCAGGGCGATGTTTATGCGGATTTGTTCTTCGAAGGGGTAATTTGTATCTTCTTCAATCTTTACCGGGATGTTCCCGGCTACCAATGCGTTTATTTCCATTGGGCCATAAGCAATAACAGCCAAACCTCCTTCAGGAGTTGCAGACCAGCTGTTTTTGACAAAATACGGCCAGCCCATGTGCATGTTGTATCTGCAGCAAGGGAAGCCCGAATATGGGCTTGGCACGATGCCGTTATGGTAGTCCTGATTGAAGCCGTGTGGTCCTGGCAGGCTCTGTACCTGATTGGGTAGGGTGTAGTACGTGTGGTTTTTTAAATCTTTGCTGAATTGTGCTGGGAGCGCATTGAACGCTGCCATTTCCAGCCGGTCTCCTATTTCGGCATCGTGAATTATCCTCGATGCTGTTTCCAGACTTTGCATCCATTCTACTACGGTGCAGGTTTCCACCCCCTGTACAGAGCTTTTCCCCGACAGACGCTCGGTACCTGCGGCTATTCCATGTGGCTGGCCATGATCGTGCAGCAAATGATTAATTCCGTTTTGCAGGGCATTGGTGTAGTTTGCCGATGGGTCAATTTGTGAATATATCGCTGGGAATTTTAAGGCCTGGGCTACGTTTACCATGTGCTTCGGCTGGTAATCGTTCCCAAAGTAATCGAACTGGTTTTTGTTGAAGATATCAGCCCATGGATAGGTTTGCTGTTTTAGTTTATTAGCTAAATCCAGCAGAAACTGCTCACCGGTTTTATTATAGACCCATAGGGCAATTTCAATATTGTCGCCCGCTCTGGATTTACCCCATTCTTTTAAGGGATCATTGTCCAGATTGGCCAGCTGGTATTTTAAATATTTAGACAGAAAGGGAATGACCCGCTCGTCGTTAGTGGCTTCAAAGTAGCTTTGCAGGGCATACATAAATGGCATTCTCGGCCACCAGTCTTTCATCTTTTGCGGGCCAAACAGACCGTTTTCCTGTTGGTGTTGTAAAGTATGCTCAATCCATTTCTGAGCTTTTAGTTTTAGCCCTGCATCGTCCAGGGTGTATGCCAGCGCGACAAGTCCCTTTAAATAATAGGGTGCCTTTTCCCAGCTGTTTCCCAAACCTCCAAGCCAATCTGCATCTTTTCCGAGGTCGTCCTTTCCCGGATATAATTCTTCAGCATGGCCCGTAAAGCCGTCTCTCTGCAGTTCCAGTTGCTTAAGCAGCCAGCCCTTTGCTTTTATACTTCCTAATGGCAATTGTGCGTATACCTCTTTTTGTAAAGGGGCGCGATTGAAACTATAGGGCACTGGTTTCGGGTTCTGCGCATGGGCTGGCATTATAAATTGCAGCATGACAGCTACTAAGCCCAGCATAAAAGTTTGGTTCATCGTTTATTATTTGAAACGCTAAATTAATGCATTTGATTTCCTGTGAATTAACAAAATGTATCATAATTCACACAATTTGTCTCATAGTGCGTTGCTGATGTTTTTAAGTTCGGCAGCGTTTTTTTTTATACACTGGCAATTTGGTGAGTTTTCTTTGCAATGGGCGACCAAAGGTCGGGGAGAGGGGATGACCTTAGCAGGCCTTCAGGGCAAGTGGCTTCACAATTATACTGGGGGTCGTGCTTACATCCCAACTTTGAGTGTTTGCTGCAATATTTACAAAGTTTACATTTTAATTTACAATCCAAATTACCTGACCTGAAAAATAGGAAAGTACATTCGCTTAACCAATTTTAAAGATATGAAAAATAAAAAAAATGTCATCTACACGATGATCTTAGCGCTGGTCGTGCTGAGCGGATTAGTGTTTGCCAATCGTAAAATCAAAACTGAAACTGAGCGGTCTCCAAAGCCCTTGTCTATTGCCGATGAGAAAGCCGCACTGGATGCCAGAAAACAATGGGAGGGCACTCCTGACGGTATAAAGTATAAATTATGGGAGGCTTCTCCTGAAGGCAAAAAGGTGAAGGCCAGTCATGATAAAATAAAAGGGTACATCAGTTCTTTCGCCAGTATGGAAGCTGTGGTCACCTCTGTTACTTTTAAACGTGAAAATGCGAAATCAGGAGGACCAAAATGGCTTATCGTCAAGATCGATGGTGAAGATTATATGATGCAGTTTACTCCTAAAGAGTTTCGGCAGTTAAATAGCCTGAAAGTGAATGACAAAATAATGGTAAAAAGCCGCAGCGCAGGGAATTCGCCGAGTCATCCATATTTAATTGTATCTGGAGATTATATTGAGCAAAATGGTAAGGTGCTTTTTAAACGTGATTTTAGTAAAAATGACCGTTGCTAAGGGTATAGATGTATCAGCTTAGAGAGAATTAAGCGCTGTATCAGCAGTAGCACTGGTCTATACTTATGGGCTTTACTAAATTAATTAGAATCAGTTAATTAACCAGGTTTTCATAGGAAAAGCTGGATTGATATTGGACTATGAGATTTATCAGGGCGAGGGATTTGTGGGAGCAGGGTGGGTTTTAACGTATTACTATTTTAGCTATACTCCGTCTGAACTGGGAGGGAATCTAAATGGCCGTCTGATGACTCTACCTCAACTGTTGGAAGACCTAAGGGGTCATGCAAGGGTTAAGAAAAGGCCTTGATGAGGTCGAGAAGGGGTTGAAATGGTTAGGATTCTTTCTTTCTAATATTTTGAGATTTGATGCAAAAACTATTATTGGGTGGTTTTTAGAGTTATTTTTTAAGATTTATTACTTTAGCAACTGTCGAAAAGGAGTAATAAATACTTAAATATGTTGAATTAATTGGAGGGTACACCGGAGCATAATTTTCAGATCAAATCAGCTGTCAATTTTGCTGAACTAGATATTAAAACATTGAAGGAGTTTATTAAGGCCGAGGGTTTGGAATATCTCACTGCACAAAAAAAGCTGTGTTTTGTAATCATTGCAAGAATATACAGAAGGGTCCTAGCCGGCTATTATTTTGGGCCGATCGCGATAGACGAGGACCTAATTGTAAATGGGAACCATAGATACATCGCATATAGATTGGCAAATGTTAAATTTGAAGTGGTTAAAGCAACAAGATCGCATTGCGATCAATTAAAAAGTTTTAGCGATATTGCAATAGATATTGAAGAAGATTGGGATGCAAATCATCCGAACACGCAAAAATATGTACCGATGAATTCCTTAAAAGAGGAGGTTATCAAAGATGTTAAAAAACACGAAATGAAGTTTTTCTTAGACATAGACGGCGTAATGGTTCATGCCAATCCACATAGAAAGGTGGAAATGGAAGAAGACGGCTTTTATAAATTCAATTCTGTTGCGGTGCAGGTTCTTAAGTCGGTACTGATGACCACGAAAGATGAACTCATTTTATCTACTTCTCATCGGTTCAGGTATAATCTTAGGCAATGGAGAGCTATTTTCAGGGCCAGAGGATTGTCCATGAAAAAGATCTCAATTCTAAACCTGCCATTGGAAACCAAGTCGAATAGACGATTAGAAATCATGCAGTGGATCATCGAAAAACATCTGGAACCAAGTGATTTAGTGATTATTGATGATGACAAATCATTGAATGAACTCCCGGTTTATCTAAAGGACAGATTCGTTCTCACGAATTCCTATATAGGTCTTAATGAAGATACTGATTTGCATAGGATTGTTAATCGTCCTTCTAAAAGATTGTCTCCAAGCAAATAAGATATCATCTTGGTTGTGTTACAAAATTTTGGGATTTGATGCAAAAACTATTATTACAGTAGTTTTAACGTTGTTTTGCAAGATTTGTATACTTTAGCATCGGTCGAAAATGACTGTTTTTCGTCATCGGGTTTAGGGGTTTTTTCGCTAGTCTTGGCAGATGAATTTCACTTGTACTGAGGGAAGAGTTCTTGTCTGTTTTAAGTGACGAATTAGGGAAAATTGACTCTGATGCCGGCCAATAAATAGATTGTTAATTTTTAAAAATAGATATGTAAGGAG
>DATFQH010000453.1:0-18379 GCA_035264385.1 Pedobacter sp. | reverse complement strand
CACAGGATCTGCTCAGGTGGTGGTGCAGGTGCTTGGCCTGATCAGCGGAATCCTGATCATCCGCCTGTTGCCTACAACTGAGTTTGCGCTTTATACTTTGGCCAATTCCATGCTGGCCACAACCGTAGTATTGGCCGATAGTGGTATTGGTGCCGGCATACTGGCGAGCGGTGGAAAAGTATGGCAGAGTAAGGACGATCTGGGTAGTGTTGTAGCTACAGGAATTAGTCTGAGACGAAGATTTGCACTTCTCACCCTGATAATTGCTCTGCCGCTGCTGTTGTATCTGCTGATCCGCCATCAGGCAAGCTGGCCTATGGCTATACTCATCATCCTGTCGCTGATTCCTGCTTTTTACGCTGCGCTGTCTGACACTTTATATGAGATTCCCTTGAAGCTGAACCAGGACATTACAGCTTTGCAAAAGAACCAGCTGCAAGCCAATATCAGCCGGTTTCTTTTGCTGGTGCCGGCGCTTTATTTTATTCCTTTTACGTTCGTTGCAATGATCTGTACCGGTCTTACCCGGCTTTGGGCAAATATCCGGTTGCGTAAAAGGGCGGCGCTGTTTGCTGATCTGAACCGCACCGATAACCATGAGGTAAGAAAGGATATTGTAGCGATGTTGAAACGGACCATGCCGAGTACTATTTATTACTGCGCTTCGAGCCAGATTACGATCTGGCTGATCTCAATATTTGGCAATACGACCGCTATAGCGCAGGTTGGCGCACTGGAACGTATTGCCGGTGCACTCAGTTTAGTGAGTGTAGTGTTTTCCACGCTGATCATCCCGCGCTTTGCCCGCCTTCCGCAAGATTCGAAATTACTGATGCTGCGCTTTTCGCAGGTTTTGTGTGTGTTGCTGCTAGTGAGTGCCGCGATCTGTGTCGGGTGTTATTTATTCTCTGATCAGGTACTTTATGTACTTGGTTCGCAGTACAGCAATTTGAATACGGCCCTTTTCCTGGTTACGGTAGCGGGGTGCCTGAAATTGATGGCCGGTATCACCAACTACCTTTCGGTGGCCAGAGGCTGGGCAATTGCGCCCGTTTTGCACATCAGCATAAGTGTAATTGTACAGGTGGCCCTGATCTGTTATATGGACCTTACGCTGCTGAGCAACGTACTGATCATTGGTATCATCAACGGTGCGGTTGCATTGCTGTTGTACGCCGGGTATTTTTTTTACAGGGGATATAAATCGAAGGGGCTGGCTTATGGCTGATCAGAAACGTGGTTTTAGGCTCAAAGGTGTACTCTCTGAACTCAGATTGTACTTGTGTAATGAATGGGTGGCCGGTTTTCCGAGCCACAGGGTCAGGAATTTTTACTACCGCAAGGTTATGAAATTTAGTATAGCCGGTAATTGCGCCATATTGATGCACAACAGATTCGATTGTACCACAAATCTGGTAATCGGTAAGAACTCTGTGATTAACCAGGGCTGCAGGCTCGACAACAGGGGAGGTTTACAGATCGGTGAAAATGTTTCCATCTCTGAACAGGTGATCATTCTTACTGCCGATCATAATGTGGATTCTGCCGAATTTGAAGGCAGAAGCAAACCGGTATGCATTGAAGATTATGTATGGATCGGTACAAGGGTAACCATATTGCCCGGCGTAACGGTAGGCAAAGGAGCATTGGTGGCTACAGGTGCAGTGGTTACTAAAAATGTGGCTCCCTATGCGATTGTAGGCGGTGTGCCTGCCAAAATTATTAAAATGAGAAGAGAGGACCTGAACTATCAGGCCGGATATAAAAGATTGTTTCAGTGATATGAATTTGAAGAGAATTGTACATCAGGCTTTTTTCGTGCTGATATGGCGGTATCCAACAAGGATTGCTTCTGCCTTCAGAAAGATTTTGCTCAGGTGCATGGGGATGAAGATAGGGAAGGGCACACTGGTTAGTAGTGTGATCATAAACTGGCCGCACCAGGTAGCAGTGGGAACAAATAGTACTTTGGAACGGGATGTGATCATTAAGATTCCGGGAATGTGGCAGCCCGGTACTTCTGTTTTTATAGGGAATGATACCATTATTGCTAAAGGTTGTGAAATCAACATTACGCACGGCCTTACGATTGGAAATGATTGCCTGATCTCTGCTGGTACCCGAATCTTTGATCACAACCATGGTAGTGAGGCGGGGCAACTGATGCGGCTGCAGAAATGTCCGGGCAGCCCTGTGGTTATAGGAAATGATGTCTGGATAGGGAGTGATACGGTTATTCTGAAAGGGGTAATAGTCGGTGACGGGGCTATTGTGGCTGCTGGCTCCGTGCTAACCAAATCGGTTCCGCCAATGGAAATATGGGGTGGGATACCCGCAAAAAGAATAGGAGGCAGAGACAAAGTATGAGGCTGATGTTCATATGCGGCTCGCTGGAACCGGGACACGACGGAGTGGGCGATTATGTTCGCCGGCTTGGGAGCGCCTTGTTGAAGGCCGGTCATTCTGTAAGTGCCGTAGCTCTGGAAGACCATTATGTTAAGAAAACACAGAAGGAAAACCAGGCGTCAGGAGGGGCTTTGCTGCCGGTATTGAGAATCCCTCAGGGGCAGTCTTCGGCCTATAAAAGATTACAGGTTCGGACTTTCACTGATGCGCTTGATCCGGAAATGATCAGCCTGCAATATGTTCCCTATTCTTTTCATGCAAAAGGGATTCCTTTTTCTTTGATAAACAACTTAAGGCCGCTGGTAGCGGGGTGCCGGTTTCATGTACTTTTTCATGAACTCTGGTTGGATACACCTATAGGCGCCGGGCAAAAGATCACGGCCTGGTTGCAGCGTAAACTTATTGGCAGGCTTATTTCAAAGCTGAAGCCTGAAGTGGTTCATGTTACCGTCGAATTTAACAGGGAGCGGCTAGAACGCATCGGAGTGGATGCCGGGGTGTTGGGCCTGTTCGGTAACATTTATCCGGATGAGGAGACTGCCAATAAAGAGATTGTATTTGAGGATACATTGAATATTTCTTCGGCTGTACTTTATTTTGGTGAGCCCCCTAAGGGTATTTTCAGAAGTATTTTCTTAGCTGAAGTAGCGAGGTTTTGCAGCACACATCAACACGGGCTCAGACTGGTTCTGGCCTGTGGGAATTCTGCTGCAAAAGATGAATTTTGCCGTCTGCTGCGTAAAAGCCTGGATGGATATGCTTACGAAATTATAGATTGTGGTTTCTTGTCAGTTGGGACATTGAGTGTACTCATGAACCGCTGTAATGCGGGGATCTCGAAATCTAAACCACATTTACTGGCTAAAAGTGGGGCAGCGGTGGCCATGCTGGAGCACGGACTTCCTATTTGGGCACCCCGCTGGGATGGAACCGCCGCACTGGGCGTTGAATTCAGGAAAGAACTGGTGTTTTCTGATCTGGTACAGGCGATAACTTCCGCTAAGCCGGCTTACCATTCGTTGGTTGAAGACGTTGCGAAGGCTTTTGTTAATCAACTTAAAGCCTCATGAAGATCTTGTTCCTCACACATTTGTTTTACCCGCATATAGGCGGTATAGAAGTAAACTCTGAACTGCTTGCAGGATGTTTCAATGGGGCGGGGCACGAAATACGACTGGTAACCTGGGCAGAGGATAAAACCAATAAGGTTTATCCATACCCGGTGATCCGGAAACCCAATGTGTGGGAACTGATTAAGGAACACGCCTGGGCGGATGTGGTTTTTGAAAATAATCCATGTTTAAGGCTGTCCTGGCCCGCTTTCTTCTTAGGGAAACCTTCGGTGGTGGCCCTGCGTTCCTGGTTGCGCAGAGATGATGGAACTATCGGATGGCAGGATAAATTGAAGCGTAAATGGCTGGCCCGGGCGAAAGGAGTAATTGCTGTAAGCAAGGCATTAAGTGACGCCTGCTGGCCCGCTGCGACGGTAATTGGCAATCCTTTCAGAAGTGAGCTGTTCCGGAACATACCTGGCAGCAGTCCGTCGCAGGATTTTGTATTTCTTGGACGACTTGTAAATGATAAGGGTGCGGATCTGGCGATCAGGGCGGTAGCTGCAGATTTGCGCCTCACCATTATTGGAGACGGCCCAGAGCTTGCTAATTTGAAACAGTTGGCTAAAGATCTGGGTAAAGCGGGAAGTGTTGTTTTTAAAGGCACCTTGACGGGAGAAGAACTGGTGGGGGAGCTTAATAATCATAAATATATGCTTGTTCCCTCTTTATTGAGGGAACCGTTTGGAAATGTGGCACTGGAAGGCATGGCTTGTGGCTGTTTGCCTGTTGTTGCCGATGGAGGCGGGCTTCCGGATGCGGTTGGGAAGGCCGGGCTTGTTTTTGAACGAGGGAGTTTGGATTCGCTGGTAGATAAAATTGCTGAGCTTTTGGGTAACCCGCCCCTGGAAGATGAACTGCGCATTGCAGCGGCTGCGCACCTCGGGCAGCATTTGCCTAAAGTTGTTTCAGCGCGGTACCTGGCGGTAATTGAGGGGGCATTTAAAAAAGGACGGCTATGAAAGTAATGTTATCTCATCCTCAGGGCAGTGAATTTGTGAGAGCTGCCATTTCTGCCTTCGATAAGGCCGGCATGCTGGTTGAATTCAACACTACATTGTCTTTTAATAAAAATTCAGGATGGATTGGTGCTTTGCCTGGATCGCTGCGGAAAGAATTGCTAAGGAGATCTTTTCCGCTGAAAAGTGATAAGATAATTGCTCATCCGCTGAGGGAGATGGTTAGAATGATTGCTCCTCATTTGGGCTTAGCGGGATTGACCCGCCATGAAACGGGCTGGGCATCTGTTGATCGAATTTATCATCAGCTGGATCGGGTGGTTGCTAAGCGACTGCCACGATTGGTTGAGGAACGTGGACTGGATGCGGTATACTGCTACGAAGACGGCGCACTGGAGACATTTACCCGTGCAAGGAAGCTGGGCTTGAAATGCGTGTACGATTTGCCCATCGCTTATTGGGAGACCGGGCGCAGACTGATGCAGGAGGAGGCGGAACGAATGCCTGCCTGGGCTGCTACGCTGGGTGGCGGTGTTGCAGATTCGGCAGCAAAACTGGAACGTAAGCGCAGAGAACTGGAACTTGCTGATATGGTTGTAGTGCCCGGCGACTTTGTAAAGGACTCGCTTCCGGATTGGGCAAAGAACAAAAGGATTGTAGTGGCTCCTTTTGGTAGCCCGGCCTCGCGAAACGTACCGCTAAATAAAGTACAGATCAGGAACCAGGGGCCGCTGCGGGTTTTGTTCGCAGGTTCTCTTGGGCAGCGTAAAGGCCTTGGGGATCTGTTTGCTGCGATGAAGATGCTGGATCCGACCAAAGTAAAATTGATAATGATGGGCGGTTTGCTTGCTCCCTTTGAATTTTACAGGAATGAATTTTCGGATTTCATCTTTGAGAGCGGTCGCCCGCACGATCAGGTTCTTGAATTGATGCGCAGCTGCGATGTGTTGTGCCTGCCCTCTATAGTCGAGGGAAGGGCGCTGGTGATGCAGGAGGCGATGAGCCAGGGACTACCGCTATTGATTACGCCGAATACAGGTGGAGCAGATCTGATTATTGAAGGAGAAACCGGATTTATGGTGCCGCTGAGATCGCCGGATAAAATTGCTGAAACACTGAATTGGTTTGCAGAAAACCGGGAACATTTAACAGAAATGAGTCTGAAAGCCAGAAAGCATGCAGCAGGTTACACCTGGGAGGGCTATGGGGAAATAATTATAAATGAACTGACAAGATAAATGTATAGTGATCAAAAATATTTAGGATACCAGGATGACGACCGGATGCTTAAAAAAGGCATTTGGCTTTATCTTTTGCTGCTCATTTTTGAAGGTGCGCTCAGGAAATGGTTTTTGCCCGGTCTTTCGACGCCTTTGCTGATCATCCGTGATCCGCTGGCCATGTGGCTGATCTACAAGGTTTGGAGTGCCGGCCGTATGCCATCCTCAAAATTGTTGACCACTATGGTTATTCTTGCCTTGTTGGCTGTTTTTACTGCGATTGTGTTTGGGCATGGGAACTTTTTTGTCGCTATGTTCGGCGCCCGGATATTTCTGATCCATTTCCCCATGATCTTCCTGATCGGCCATATTCTGGACAGGGAAGATGTGATCGCAATGGGAAGGACCATGCTCTGGATTACCATTCCGATGACCATGCTGATCATACTTCAGTTTTATAGTCCACAGTCGTCGTTTATAAACGTGGGAGTGGGTGGGAACAGTGCCGGGTCGGGTTTCAGCGGTGCTCTGGGCTATTTCAGGCCCTCGGGAACTTTTTCATTCACTAACGGTACATATTTATTTTTTGGCCTGTCGGCAAGTTATATCTTCTACTTCTGGTTCAATCCCGGCCAGGTAAACAGGTTGTTGTTGTATGCTGCAACGGTTGCCCTGCTGGTATCTATTCCGTTTTCTATCAGCCGCAGTCTGGCTTTTCAGGTTGCGGTGAGTATGATCTTCGCATTATTTGCTGTTGCCAGGAGGCCGGAAAATTTGTTTAGGGTACTGATCGGGTCTGTGGTGATTGCTATAGTGGTGATCATACTGCTGAACCTTGATTTTTTAAAAAATTCTATCGATGCGTTTACCGCCAGGTTTACTACCGCAAATACGCTCGAGGGCGGATTGACCGGAACCATTGGAGATCGTTATTTCGGAAGGATGCTGATTGCCATAACCACTGCACTGGACCAGCCCTTTTTTGGTTACGGAATGGGGATGGGTACTAATGTGGGCAGTGCCTTGCTAACAGGTTCCAGGAAATTCCTGATTGCCGAAGAAGAATGGAACCGTCAGATTGGCGAGCTGGGTGCCTTTATGGGGATCGTGGTGATCGCCATCAGAATGGGCCTGAGCTTGAAAATGACTTTATTCTCTTATTACGAGTTAAGGGTAGGTAATCTGCTTCCCTGGATGCTCTTGGGCTTTGCGCTGACAAATATTCCGAAGGGTCAATGGTCGCAGCCTACTTCGCTCGGCTTTAGTGTGATGGTGGGCGGTCTGCTAATCGCCGGAATGAAAAGGGCCCGGGTTGAAGACACTGACGAAGAAGATGATGAACCAGAAGAAAATTTAGAATCGAATGGCCGTTAAAACAGCAATAATTACCGGAATAACAGGTCAGGATGGGGCATACCTGGCCGCGTTACTGAATGAAAAAGGATACCGTGTGATTGGACTGGTAAGAAGTTACCATACGATCAATACCAAAGGCCTAAAGTATCTTGGTATTGACGAGCAGATAGAACTTGTTGAATGTGATCTGGCAGATCTTTCGCAGGTGCTGGCAACAATAAAGCATTACGACCCGCTGGAAATCTATAACCTTGCGGCACAGAGCTCTGTTTCACTTTCTTTCAAGCAGCCCATCGGGACGATTCAGTATAATGTTGTTTCTGTGCTTAACATGCTCGAGGCCATCAGGATGATCAATCCTTTGATTAAGTTTTACCAGGCTTCCAGCAGTGAAGTGTTTGGCGATTCTGAACTCCCGATAAAGGAAACGACCTATATCAACCCGATAAGCCCTTACAGCATCTCGAAGGCTTCTGCACACTGGATCACCAAGAACTATAGAGATTCGTACGGTCTGTTTAGCTGCAGCGGTTTTCTTTTCAATCACGAATCGTACCTGAGAAGCGATAATTTCTTTGTTAAAAAGGTAATTCTGCAGTCTATAAAAATAAAAAAGGGGCTTGCCAAAACACTGGAGGTTGGTAACATAGATATTAAGCGTGATTTTGGCTGGGCTCCTAAATATGTAGAGGCGATGTATCTTATGCTGCAGCAGGATAGTCCTGAAGATTTCCTGATCTGCTCCAATCAATCGGTTACCCTGAGGTCGGTAATTGAATATGTTTTTAACTATCTGGGGGTTGGCATGGAATGCCTTATAATTGATGAAAAGTTATTCAGGCCCACAGAGATTCTTGATATTTATGGTGACAATACCAAAGCCCGGGAAAAGCTAGGCTGGACGTATGACACCTCATTTTTTGATGTATTGAAGATTTTAATTGATGAAGAGCTGGCGAATGAGGGAGCCTAAGATTAGTGTAAATTTTTTCCAGAGAAAACCGCGCATAGGATTCAGTTTTAGCCTGGAATTCATTTTTGATGACATCAGAAAAAGGCTTGCGGAAAAGATCGATGCAAAGGTGTACATTTCTAAATGCTACAACGACGGATATTACACGAAGTTTGTGAATATTATAGAGGCTGCCGGCAGAAAAAATGCTGAAGTCAACCACGTTACGGGAGAGGTACATTTTCTAAATCTTCTGCTTAGAAAAAGAAACGGTCTGCTCACTGTACTTGACTGCGGAATGATGCCAAGAAAAAAAGGGCTGGCCAGGAGAATAGTGAAGTGGCTGTACCTGACTGCACCGGTTCGCCGTGCGAGGTACGTAACCGCCATTTCTGAAATGACCAGGCAGGAGATTATCGGGTATACGAAATGCGACCCTGACAAAATCTGTGTGATTCCCGTTGCGATAGATCCGGTCTATACGCCGTCGCCGAAAACATTTAACAGCGGAAAGCCGGAAATCCTGCATATTGGTACGGGATTTAATAAAAATCTGTTGCGGCTTATTGAAGCGGTCAAGGGAATAAATTGCAGCCTTACGATTATTGGAAAATTATCAAATGAGTATCTTGAGGCACTTGAAAGAAATAAGATTGAGTATACGAATGAGTACAACATCAGCAATGAGCGGTTGCTTGAAAAGTACAGGGCCTGTGATGTTGTGGCATTTGCTTCGACTTTTGAAGGCTTTGGAATGCCGATAATTGAGGCCAATGCGGTAGAGCGAGTGGTAGTAACCAGTAATATTTCCTCTATGCCTGAGGTTGCGGCTGACGCGGCTTGTATGGTAGATCCGTACGACGTTCAATCTATACGAAATGGAATGATCAGGGTCATACAGGACGAAAGGTACAGGACGCAGCTCATTGAAAATGGCAGGATCAATAGGCAAAGGTTTGACGCAGATAAGGTCGCAAACATGTATTACGAACTTTATAAGCGGATAGCTGAAGAAAAATGACCGCTACACTCCATATTTTGCCCACACTGGATCCTAAAGCTGGCGGAGTGAGTCAGGCCGTAAAAAGTATGATCAGGTATACCGCAGGCAACTTGCTGCGGCATGAGGTGCTTTGCCTGGACGATCCTGCTGCAGGCTATCTGAAAGGTCATGATTTTATTATCCATGCGCTGGGCAGGGGCAAAACGTCCTGGAATTATCATTCCGGTCTTTTACCCTGGCTGATGAAGAACCTGCCGGCCTATGATAAGGTCATCGTACATGGTTTGTGGCAGTACCAGAGTTTTGCGGTATTAAGAGCTTTCGGGCGAAGCCGGAACGCTGATCTTTATGTTATGCCCCACGGAATGCTGGATCCTTATTTTCAGCAAGCGAAAGGGAGAAGGTTAAAGGCGCTGCGTAATGTGCTTTTCTGGAGTCTGGTGGAACGCCATTTGGTGAACTCAGCTGATGCGCTGCTGTTTACCTGTAACGTGGAGAAGGTGCGGGCCAGGCAACCCTTCCGGCCTTATAGGCCTAAGCGGGAAGAAGTGGTTGGTTTAGGTGTTGCAAGACCTTTGCCCTTTCAAAGATCCCTGGAGGATGCTTTTAAGAAGGCCTGCCCACGTACTGGCGGCAAACCTTATTTCCTGTATATGAGTAGGATAGATCGGAAGAAGGGTGTCGATTTGCTGATAAGATCATATATAGAACTAAAATTATCCGAAATTGATTTACCTTTGCTGATAATCGCCGGGCCAGGACTGGATGCTGAGTATGGACGTGAAATCAAAATGCTTGCTGGCGGAGATCCCGATATCCTGTTCCCCGGAATGATGTCGGGAGATGCGAAATGGGGAGCGTTTTATGGATGTGAGGCATTCATATTGCCGAGCCATCAGGAAAATTTTGGTATTGCAATTGTTGAAGCTTTGGCCTGCGGAAAGCCGGTGCTGATCTCTAATCAGATCAATATTTATGAAGAAATTGAAAAAGCGGGGGCAGGGATCGTTGAAGATGATACTTTCAGTGGTACTCTGGCCATGTTAAAAAAATGGCTATTATTGAATCAGATACAAAAGGAAGATTACGCTTTTAATGCAAATAACTGTTACGAAAAACACTACTCCGAAAGTATGGCTGGCCAAAAGATGCTCAGTCTGCTGAAAACCAATTAACTATGATCAACCCTTCCTATAAGTCAAAGGTACAGTTACAAAAATTCAATGCGTCGGTAGGACTGGATCGCGGAGCTTCGGGCCTGAAGGAGGTGCTGTGGTATATTGCAAAGATGCTTTTCTTTCTTTCTGCGTTCCCTTTCCCCAATGCATTTAAAAGTTTCATACTGAGGTTGTTTGGAGCCAAGGTTGGAAAGAATGTGGTCATCAAACCAAGGGTGAATATTCATATGCCCTGGAAACTGGTGATTGGAGATCATTCCTGGCTTGGAGAAGAAGTCTTTATCTTGAATTTCGAACCGGTAAATATTGGCAGCAATGTTTGTGTTTCTCAGCGCGTATTTCTTTGCGGAGGTAACCATAATTTCAACGACCCGGCAATGACCTATAGAAATGGCCCCATTAATTTAAATGATGGTTGCTGGATTGGCGCGAGCAGTTTTGTTGGTCCTAATGTTTCTGTTGGAGTAGATACTGTTGTTTGCGCTGCCTCGGTTGTTACCAAAAGTTTAAATGACAACGCTATATATAGAGGAAATCCTGCGGCTCTTGTGAAAACGAGGTGGAATGACTAAAAAAAAAGTACTGATTATAGGTATCAATAGCCCGCCTGAGCTTACAGGAATCGGCAGATATTCAGGTGAAATGGTCGCCTGGCTTGCCGCGCATGACTATGAGGTTACCATGATCACAGCTTTTCCTTATTATCCGCAATGGAAAGTGCAAAAGCCATATTCAGGATGGTGGTATAAAAAGGAATCTCCGGCAGCCAATATTATCCTGTACAGGTGTCCGATGTATGTGCCTTCAAAGCCTACGGGATTAAAGCGAATGCTGCATGAAGCGACTTTCTTTATGTCTGCTTTTTTTGTGATTTTAAAACTGCTTTTCAGGCCTGGATATAATAGTATGCTGGCTATAGCCCCGCCATTCCATCTGGGTTTTCTGGCATTGTTCTACAAATTCTTTAAAGGTACGCCAGTGTTGTACCATCTGCAGGACCTTCAGGTAGATGCCGCAAAGGATCTTGGTGTTCTGAAGGCAGGCTGGCTTTTCTCATTACTCTTCAAGCTGGAAAGGTCCATCCTGAACAAAGCCGACACGATCACTACAATTTCGGAAGGGATGCAGAAAAAGATTTCCCGAAAGGTTGATAGGACCGTTTTACTTTTTCCGAACTGGGTAGATACTGCATCTTATTATCCCATGACGAACAGAAAGTTGCTGAAGGCCAGGTGGGGCTTCTCAGCGGAAGATAAGATAGTTATGTATTCGGGGAGTATAGGCGAAAAGCAGGGGCTGGAGATGCTGCTTGCTATTGCCGCCCGGCTTGAACAGCGAAGCGCCATTAAGTTTGTCATCTGTGGAACCGGCCCCCTGAAAAATAAGCTCATGTCTGTTGCTGAAACAGCGGGGGTTAAAAATGTGTTTTTTTTACCCTTGCAGGAGCATGCCGTTTTTAACGAATTCCTGAATATGGCCGATGTCCACCTGGTTTTGCAGAAAGGTGACGCAGGTGATTTGATGATGCCTTCGAAGCTGACAACTATACTTTCTGTTGGTGGCCTGGCTATTGTAACGGCAGCGTCGGGAACTACATTGTCTGAAGTGATTACCAGTAATCACATGGGCTTTGTTGTTCCTGCGGATAGTGAAGTTACCCTGGAAGATATGATCGTTCATTCCTGCGAAAATGAACATTCAGCGCTCAGGCTAAACGCGAGAGCTTACGCCGAGCGATACCTGAATAAAGATGTTATTCTTAGCAATTTAACGTCTGCTCTATAAACCGGGTCTTTCCTGTAAATACTGTTCATTTTATTCATTGTTGTGCCCTGAGAAACACAGGATTGTGTTTTTAAATACCTTTGATGAACCGCTCATTTCCGCGCGTGATATTATGCAGACACGGTACATCTATTTGCTGAGATACGTACTGCTGATCAGTGATGTGATCATGCTTAATATCGTATATTTTGCATCATTTCACATTACTTTATTACTGGGAAAATCTCTGGCGGAAGAAATATTTCAGCAGTATGTGCTGGTCTGTAACCTAATCTGGTTATTTAATACTGCAATTTTTGGTCTGTATACTTTTAAGGGGGAGAAGAAACTGGAAAGTATTTACCGCGGAACCTGGAGAAGTGTGGTATTGCACATCATGCTTTTTGCCTTTTTTCTAATGCTGGCTAAGGATGTTAATTTTTCCAGAATGTTCCTTGCTGTATTTTATTCCCTGCTTTCTTTTTCATTTATCATCAATAGGTTTTTAGGCACAGCGGTACAATACCGTTTTTCAGAAAGATTCAATGTGGCGCGGAAAGTTGCTGTGATGGGTTCGAATGTTACTGCGCTTCGTATTTCGGCTTACCTGGAAAAGCAAAAGAACATAAACTTTTATGGTTTTGTAGGTGATGACGACAGTATGTACTCCTTAAACGGGATCGGTATTTCCGAAAGAACCTCTATAAGACTTGCCGAAGCGGCTTACCAGGGTGTTATGGAAGTTTATGTAGCAGTGGATCTGGATAGAATGACAGAAGTTGCCCCGCTGATTCAGGAGGCGGAACGGCAGTGCATTCGTTTGAAGTTCATTCCGGATTTTGGTGGCGCGCAATCACCCACCTATACTGTAAGTGAGCTTGGCGGCAAATTCCCTGTCATCACACTCCGTGAAGAACCTTTGGAAGATATGCACAACAGGTTTAAAAAACGAATATTTGATGTGCTTTTCAGCAGCCTCGTGATTGTCTTTATATTGAGCTGGATGTATCCGCTGATTGCACTTTTCATCAAGCTGCAGAGCAAGGGTCCGGTATTATTTAAACAACAGCGCAGCGGACGTAATGACGAAACTTTCTGGTGTTTTAAGTTTAGAAGTATGCGCATGAATGGTTTGAGCGATGAAGTGCAGGCCAGCCGCAATGATGACCGTATCACACCAATCGGCAGGTTTCTGCGAAGGACGAGTTTAGATGAAATGCCTCAGTTTTTCAATGTGTTTTTAGGTAATATGAGTGTCGTTGGGCCAAGGCCGCATATGTTAAAGCATACTGAAGAATACAAGGCGATTGTCAGCCAGTATATGGTTCGTCAATTTTTAAAGCCCGGCATAACCGGCTGGGCCCAGGTTAATGGCTTGCGCGGAGAAACCAAAACACATCAGGACATGGAAAACAGGGTTAAAATGGATCTCCATTATCTCGAGCATTGGAGTGCAATGTTTGATGTGAAGATCGTTTTCATGACGGTCATCAATCTTCTCAGGGGAGAAGATAACGCCTTTTGATTTGAAAGGCCAGCCGAACCTGCCGGCCTTAATACTGATGGCTAGTTGTTATAGGCCTGTGCAAATTCCTTTGCAAATGCTTCCAGCTTTGTTTTTCCTGTTGGTTTCAAGTCTTTGGCGCGATAATCTTCCCATAGTTTTCCGCTTTTAACGGCAGTACCCATTTCTACATAATTCTTTGCGGCCTCTTCGGGTAAATGTGCCTGAATCATTCCTGCCAGTGCCTGTTCATCGGTAAATTCAATCCACTTCAGGTCGGGCTTCCCTATCGCGGCACCTAGTGATGAGGCAACTTCCTGTAGTGTATGTTCATCACTGCTGATGTATCTTATGCTTTTGCCTTCAGCAGGCTTCTGTATCTCTTCTGCAAGCACATCTGCGATATCACTGGGGTGAACCATAATCAGGGGATCTTCGGGGCCGTAGTTAGCGCCTATAATGCCTGCGTGTTTAACCATTTCGATATTGCTGTAAAAATTGGTGTAAAAGAAAGCTGCGCGCACATGTACAATAGCTGTATTTTCCAGCGTGCTGAATATGTTTTCGACATCATGTATGCCGGCTATCGGCCCTGTGCCGGATGGTAGGTGGGCGCCAATGCTGCTAAGGTTTACCACTTGCTTCACGCCTGAGGCTGTGATGGCATCAGCGTAGTTCTGTCCAATAGCCGCAATGTAAGCCCTGTAGTTATCGGCGTTATAATTTGGGGGTACCATGGTGTATACTGCGTCTGCACCTCTAAATACATTGGTCAGGAAGGCGACATCATAGATGGATCCTACTGCGGCTTTTGCACCGAGATTTTCAATTTCCTGTTTTCTTTCAGCATTGCTCGTGATGATAGTGACTTCATGTCCTGCGGCTATGAGTGTTTGAGCCAGCGGTTTACTTGTATTGCCCAGTGAGCCTGTTAATGTGTATTTCATATTTTTATTTTTTATTGTTCGGTACAAAGCTATATTTGTACTTACTTTTATACAAGTACTTACCCCAAAGTGTGTATCATGACCGCAATTAAAGAAAGCTCAACGCGTAATTTTAACAAGCAGATTTCTGTTGCTTCGTGTCCTGTAACTTATGTGATGAATAAGATTGGCGGACACTGGAAACCAATTATTATTTATCACCTGATGAGCGGAGCCAAGCGTTACAGCGAGTTGAGGAGAGCCATACCCGAAATCACAGAGAAAATGCTGATCCAGCATTTGAAACAATTGCAGGAGGATAACCTGGTGATCAGAACAGCAGAACCTGTAGTGCCACCATTTGTGAGTTATGCCCTTACCAACGCGGGGGATAAGTTAACCCCCGTGCTCAATGCTATGGCAGTTTGGGGGCTTGGAGATATGAAAGAAACCGGATCGTAATTGAACTTTCCTGAGCCGCCGGAAAGGCCTGTTGTATGGTAAGCTTATATCCACATCAAGGCAAATACAATAAAGTATACTATTTTATACTTTATAATATAAAAAAGCCCGGCTTGAAGCGCGGGCTTTTACACAACCAAATATAGAGCTAACCAAACATCTAATATTTTATAGTACGGGTTTTGATCGGAACCTTCGCTTGAAGGCGTCGATTTTCCCTGTGCGGACGAGGTAACCAATTATCAATGCGATCAACATACCTGGATTATTTAACAAGCCCTGCAAAGCGCTGATAGAATGCTGTCGGGCTGTTTTCATTCTTCGGTTCGTATTTTCCTGCGATGATAGGCAGGTAGATCACCCTTCTGCGGCTCTCTTCTCCAATTACTGAAGACTGCGCAACACGGTGCCATAACCTGCCATCATGTATGGTAAGGTCTCCGGCCGTTGGAGTAATTGCGATTTCATTTGCATCCGCTTTATTGTCAAGAAAATACTTCTTGCGGAAAAGCATTTGATAAAGACCCTGTTTATGAGTTCCTGGCAATACTCTCAATCCGCCGTTTTCAGGTTTCAACGTACTGAGGTGTATGCCTACATTTAACATTGGATTTAATTTCTGGCCATGAAATATATCGCGCAGACCATCGGTATGCCAGCCCATCTGGGTAAATTTGCTTTCGGTGCCGTTAACATAATGATTCAGGACCATGCCGTCTTTTTCTTCCGTCCCAAGTCTTGCGCCGGGGCCGATCAGGTTAAGCAGCACATCAAACCTTGGATCACGTGTAAGCTCATCAAACAGTGAATGATGCTGATTTAGAAATGCGAAACGCTGAACAATAGGAGCTCCGTCCAGATCCTTGCCGAATTTGATGGGGATGCCATTTACTTTAGTCCTGTCGCTGGCTATCCACTGCTGTTGCACTTTTTCAGAAGCCTGAATGATGTCTTTAACGGTCTCCTGTTTGATGAAATTGCTAAAGTGTATGAAACCATGCGTATTGAAAAACTCTTGTTGCTCAGCAGTTATTTTATTTTCTAAAGTAAACTTCGGATATGACTTGTCCATGAGTGTAAATTTTAAATCGTTAAAAAAAGTATAGGATTGCTTTTGCTGATAGCAGCAGCCGGCAGAGGCAATTGATCAATAAAATTTGGGTAATTTGATCAACAACAGCAACAGCAACAAACTGCCCTTTTTGAAAGGGGCATTCGCATTCGGTATGCGTAAGATATGTGTTGCTTATTGGTCATTAAATAAAGTCTACTGATTTGGTAGGCATTACAAATGTAGGAATAAATTTGTATTATCAAATTATTATTAAAATAATTCTCATTTTTTTTATTGCTTGTATAAACGGGCTGTAATGCGCTCTATAAGAGATTTAGGAAGGTGAGTGGCACCAAAGCTCGAGACCTTATTTAGAAAGCCCGGAATAATCTCTGCTTTCTTATTGAACATGCCTTTAAGTCCAATCCTCACAACTTCGGCCGCAGGCATGTTGAATTTATCTGCAAGTTCAGCCAGTGCATCAAGTCCGGCACGGCTTGCGAAGCCGGTGGCTGTCGGGCCGGGTGAAAGACAGCTCACGGACACGCTGCTGTTCTTCAGTTCAAAGCGAAGTCCCCTCGTGAAGGAAAGAATGAAGGCCTTGCTTGCGGCATATAATGCCATCTGCGGCATGGCCTGGTAGGCTGCTGTACTGCAAACGTTGAGGATATAAGAATGAGGTTGTTTATCCAGGCCGGGCAGCAGTAAATAACTCAGCTCAACCACAGCATTC
The DNA here is from genome assembly GCA_035264385.1 of Pedobacter sp. Lineage (GTDB taxonomy): Bacteria > Bacteroidota > Bacteroidia > Sphingobacteriales > Sphingobacteriaceae > Pedobacter. The sequence continues at coordinate 1,750 of DATFQH010000453.1, read as the reverse complement.
ATATTCAACTGGAGCATACCCATCTGTGCAGTCAGGTCCAAATCCTTAAAATCGCCCCAGATGCCATAACCGGCATTGTTAATCAGAATGGATAGGTCTCCTGTACTTTCAAGCGCCCAGCCGGCGAGTGCTGCCGGAGCACCCGGGGCAGACAGATCGCAGGAAAAATAACTCGCGGTAACCCCGTAGGTAGCAGTAAGTTCGTCTGAAAGCTGGCGCAATTCTGCTTCAGATCTGGCCGCCAATAGCAGATGATAACCCTTTGCTGCCAGTTGGATGGCCATTTCTTTTCCGATGCCCTTGCTTGCACCTGTAACTAAAGCATATTGATTCATGGATCTATTTTGAGGGCCTGAACAAAAGTAAACAAATAATCCAGTAAAATCGGGGGGGTCGGCCTCTGCAGGCAGATACGGACATTATTTCGCTAAATCGATTTATATTTTTATGTTTATAGGTAATAAAACCACTTATAGACTTAATGAAAAAGATCTTCGCCGCTGTTGCGATTTATTTTACACTTCCGGCCGCGCTGTTTGCGCAAAGCAGTTCAAGAACTCCTGCAGATTATGTAAACCCGTTAATTGGTGCCAGTACCAGTGAAAAAGCTGCAGGCACTTACCATGGTCTTGGTAAAACATTCCCGGGAGCTACCACACCTTATGGTATGGTGCAGGTTAGTCCCAATACCATAACCGGAGGAGACAACGGACCAGGGTATAGTTACGAGCATACTTCCATTGAAGGCTTTGCGTTTACCCAGATGAGTGGCATAGGCTGGTATGGCGATCTTGGAAATTTCCTTGTGATGCCTTCAACAGGTAAATTACAAACCAGTGCCGGCAGGCAGGACCATACCGAAGAAGGCTACAGATCCGGATACAGTAAGGATTCTGAAAAGGCAGCGGCTGGCTATTATGCAGTAACTCTAACAGAAAGCAATATTAAAGCTGAAGCGACTGCTGCCAGAAGGAGCGGGATGCTGAGGTTTACGTTCCCGAAAAACAAACAATCGCGGATACAGATAGATCTGGCCAGAAGGGTAGGAGGAACCTCTACGCTTCAATACATCAAAGTAATCAACGACCATACCATACAGGGCTGGATGAGATGCCGTCCTGAAGGCGGCGGATGGGGCAATGGCGACGGTAAGGCCGATTACAACGTTTATTTTTATGCTGAGTTCAGCAAACCACTAAAGAAATACGGCATCTGGTCGGCCGATATCCCAGATGACTGGAAAAGGAAGCTGGAAGATGTGACCAGCGAAAAATATCAGCAAAGGGTTGCTGCTGCGGAAGTTCTGAACATGGCGAAGGAGAAGCAGGGGAAACACCTCGGGTTTTTTACAGAATTTGAAACGGCAGAGAACGAACAGGTGCTCTTAAAGTCCGGTATTTCATTCGTGAGTATTGCCGGTGCGAAGAACAACCTGCAGACAGACATCAAAGGCTGGAATTTTGACCAGGTAAGATCAGCGGCAAAAGGATTGTGGAACGAATCACTGTCAAAAATAAGTATTGAGGGGGGTACGGAAGAAGAAAAGACTGTCTTCTATACCGCTATGTACCATGCACAGATCGATCCGCGCATTTTCCAGGATGCCGACGGAAACTATCCCGGTGGCGACGGCCATATTCAACAGGCGAAAGGCTTTACCAAAAGAACCATCTTCAGCGGCTGGGATGTATTCAGAAGCCAGATGCCGCTGCAGACCGTAATTAATCCTTCATTGGTGAACGACATGGTC
>DATFQH010000452.1:0-3868 GCA_035264385.1 Pedobacter sp. | reverse complement strand
GAAGCAAGTGTAATAATATAAAGGCCGAAATGTTCCGGCATGTGCTCAATGTCGAGTCCTTCAGCAAAAGGATTTAAAAATTTAAACTTGTATTTGTCAAGCGTCTGGATGTGATGTTTGTTCTCTTTGGAAAAGGATATCTTGATTGTTTTGTCTATTTCTTCGAATGGAATTTGTTGCTCACTCGACGTAAACTCGATCTGCAATCCCTTTTCAAGTTTCTGTATTGTCAGTGAAGGGTGATCTATGATCAGTTTAATTTGAGAATCTGTATTTAGTGAATGTTTAATTGAATTGGTTACCAGTTCAACTAAAATCATTTTTATCCTTCTCTGATGATCTATATCCAGCTCCTTACACTTCATTATCTCAGCAAGTGCTGATTTTGTGAAACTCAATATTTCATCCGGGTGTTTCGGTATCTGGAGTATAAGTGAAATTGGAAAGGCATTTTTCATTTAGAATTCTTTAATTGCCGCATCAAGATCATTTTTTAAAATAAAGATCTTATCAAGTCTTGTCAATTGAAACAGGTTTACGATGTCATCGTTCAGGCCAATAAGTACTAATTTTCCATTGTGAGGTAACAGTTCTTTTAGTATAGCTACAAGGGCACCCAGAAAAGAACTGTCGACATACTCTACATTAGAAAAGGAAATGATAATCTTTCTGCTGCCTTGCCGGATGTCTTGCAAAATAAGTTTTTTAAAATGCTCCGATTGAGAAAGATTTGCCTCTTTTTCTTCAATGGTAATCATATCTACATCAGTTCCACTTATTAACCGTTTGCTTATGTTCATTGTTTTATTCTTTTTATAGTGATTATGCTACAATCATCAACCTGAGAGATATTTTTGTTAAATAAACTATCCTTTATATCGGATGTTGATTTGCCGCTTTCCTTCAGCAAATGCAACCTAGCCTTAAACAGACTAATGTCCGACCGTTTAACACCTTCTAATTCAAAATCAATCATTCCATCAGAAATCATATATAACTCTTCGTCTTCCTTCAGTGTTATTTCTATTTCATCAAAAATACTTTCGGGTGAAAAACCAAGTAAAATACCTTCCGACTGATAGCTATGCAATGTGGCTTTGCCAAGCTCATATTTCAGCAGGGGCAAGTCTCCGGCACCCGAATAACTTATTTTCCCTGTTTCATCATCGAGCAATACGATACTCAGTGTTGAAAATATATCCTCCAGAAATTCATCAGAATGAATAATCCTGTTCAATTTACTTAGAATTTCCGATAAAGAAAAATGGCCGTCATAAACACAAAGTCTGATGGCAGATCTGATATAGCTCAAAAATGTAAATGAAAAGAACCATGCACCCCACTTTTTACCCATAACATCACCAAGTATTATAAATGTGTACCTTTCATTCACGCGTATAAAGTCTATGAAATCGCCACCGGGATGATCCTGATAATTTGTGTTAAAGAAGCTGATGGCAAATTTTTTGAGGACAGGAGCGGCCAGTGGGGTATTTCGGAGATTAAGTTTTTCTGCAATTCCCTTTACCTCACTGAGGGATTTTTCATAATGCTGTCTTACGGATTGCATCAGGTTATCAATTTTAGACAGCACCTGTTGCGGAGGCGTACCTTTGCTGATGTAGTCAATTGCCTGAAGGTCTAGCCCTTGTTGAATAAAGTTATTGTCGTTTACGGAAGTAAGGAAAAGAAAGGGTATATGTTTAAGTCTTTCATTTTCCAGGAGTATACGCCTGAAATCAAAACCATCCTTGACAGGCATCTGGTAATCAGATATGATCAGATCGGGCATCTCATATTTAAGTAATGCCTCGGCTGCATCAACAGAGGATGCCGTTTTACATACGTAGCCGTTAGAAGTAAGCAATCTTTTGAAGAGTTCCAGTTGTACGACATCATCATCAACCATAAGGACTGTTCTATTCATACCTTTTTTACCTTTAAGAACGAACCTATTACAATAAATATACCTATTGCAATAATGATCAGGGAAATGAGGTCCATAAGGGTCACTCCATCGTCCGTGCTAAAGTAAAAAATAGTGAACATTTCAAAGTACGGAGGCGCAGGCATAATGATCATAGCGAAACCCATTGTAATGAACAGAAAACCGATAATGGCCTTCATCGTTTTACTTATGCCCTCCTTCAGTTTGTTGTTCTTTAGTTGTCTGGAATCTATATAATTGCTGTTCAGCAGGTTTTCAAGCTGATCGAGTTGATCCATTTTATCCATGGCATTCGACAGGGAAATCTCCTTCAGGTCTTCTATCACCTCACCATTGCCAAGTTTGTGGTCCAGGGCTTCATTGATTTGAGTTTTTAATCCCCTTATGTTTTCTGAATCAAGACTGCTATCTTTCAGCAAGATCATAAATTCATCCAGTTTTTGAATGAGCTGCTCGTCTTTAGCATTAAGTTGTTCAAAATGTCTCAGATCTTCAGAAAGTTTGTTTTTATCAGGCAAAATGGTCTACTTTGAGTGTTTTACTAAATTGACTTATGAGCTTGATATCGATCATCACAGTAAACTTCAATCAGCATCAGGCAACACTTGAACTGTTGAAATCAATACATAAGCATTATCCTAATGCTAATATAGAGATTATTTTAGTGGATAACGGAAGTGATTTTAATTGCGAAAATTATATTAAGAGTCAGTTTAAGGATATTATATTCATCCGTTCAGCTACTAATCTCGGCTTTGCCGGCGGCAACAATCTGGGTGTGCAAAAAGCGACCGGAAAATATTTATTTTTTGTGAATAATGATACTGAGTTTACCGCCGGGCTATTGAATGCCTTATCCCAAATACTCGACGAAAATCCGCTAATTGGGGTCGTTTCTCCACAGATCAATTACTTTGATGATCAGTCAATTATACAATATGCTGGTTTTACTCAAATGAATTATTATACCTGCAGGAACAAATGCATAGGTCAGTTTGAAACAGACCTGGGGCAATATCGAAACCAGTCAGGACAGACTGGTTATGCGCATGGAGCAGCCATGATGGTTAGGAGGGAGGCAATAGATCAGGCCGGTCTGATGGCAGAAAATTTCTTCCTGTATTATGAAGAAATGGATTGGTGCGACAGGATAAAGAGGGCAGGATATCAGATCTGGATCAATACCAGGGGGCTTATCTATCATAAGGAGTCTCTTTCGGTTGGCAGAAACAGCGCCTTAAAGGAGTTTTTTATGAACAGAAACCGCATACTATTTATACGGAGGAATGCTGGTCTTCACCAAAAACTTTTCTTCTATTTGTATTTTATATTGTTTGTAGCACCCCGTAACATCATCAGATACATCGGTTCGGGAACCTCTGGATTTATTTCCGTATTGTTCAGGGCCATCAGATGGAACTTTACCCATAAAACAGACAGTTCTGATCTTGGATATAAATTAAGATAGTATGGCAATAGCATTTTGGATCTCTTTATTTTTAGTGTTCTATACCTTCTTTGGCTACGGAATACTGCTTTATCTTATGGTTCGTATCAAAAGACTTTTCAGTCCGGCTAAACGCATTCAGCTGAAATATGCTGCAATGCCTTCCTGTACCCTGATTGTGGCGGCTTACAATGAAAAGGACCTCATCGTGGAAAAGATTAAAAATACACTGGCACTAAACTATCCGCAGGGCAGACTGGAAATTATCTTCGTAACTGACGGTTCTATAGATGGTACGCCTGAACTGGTGGCCGGATATCCTGAGATAAAACTTTTACATAGCTCGGAACGCCGTGGCAAGATCTCTGCTGTTCACCGTACCATTGAACAGGTAACTTCAGAAGTTATTGTATTTACCGATGCCAACACCTTTCTGAATGCAGACGCCTTGTTGCTGATCTGCCGCCATTATG
>DATFQH010000451.1:0-7929 GCA_035264385.1 Pedobacter sp. | reverse complement strand
CGTACCTCCTATTTTATGAATATCTTCTGTATATTCTTCATTGGCAATCCATAAAATATCATCTACCGTGACAATACCCAGCAGTACATGATTATCATCCACTACCGGTAAGGCCACCCGGTTATTCATCCTGAACACATTGATCGCTTCTTCCTGGGGGTCTGTAACTTTTAAAGAGATCAGGCGATGATCGGTTAGTTCTCCGATCCTGGCTTCTGGATCTGCAAGAAGCACTTCCCTGATCCTCATATCATCCAGCAGCACACCATCTTTATCGATCACATAGATGACGTCAATCGTTTCGGAGTTTTTACCATATCTTCTGATGTGCGAAAGTACACGGCTTACTGTCCAGTCTTTCTTTACAGCCACATAGTCTGGTGTCATTAATCTGCCAACACTATCTTCTTCATAGCCGAGCAGAGATAGTGCTTCTACCCTGTCTTTGGCAGGCAATAAAATAATAAGTTTGGCTACCGCATCACCTTTCAGTTCACTGAACAGCGCCGTACGGTCATCCGGCGGAAGCAGGTTGATCAATTCTGCAAGTTTACGTCCGGGAAGTTTTTTAATGAGTCTTTCCTGAGTAGGAAAGTCGAGGATACGAAATACGTTGACTGCTCTTTTTACCGATAGGGTATCAATAAATTTAACTGCATGCTGAGGAAGTTCGTCTATCAGGTGCTCAACATCAGAAATATTAAGGTCGTCCAGATAAACTTTCAATTGTGCGTCGTCTTCAAGCGCTATCAGCTTCCCGATATCTTCAACAATCATTTCTTCCATATTTGCGCGTTCGTTACATGATCCTGTTTTACAAGTTGCAAATTGCCTTTTTATTTTCAAAAACCTGTTTTTAACTGCAAATAATTTGTTTTTAACCGGTCCGCAGTGTTTATCAACATCCAGACTTTAGGCAAAGAGTTCTCATCTCCCTCCAGTATCTTTGCCTGTGTGCATTGCTTCTTAATGGATTTTTATTTCGAGCCTGATCTCTGTGCCATTACCCGGCGAAGATCTGATGGTCAGGTTACCCTTCAGCAACTCAGCCCTTCTGGACATATTGGCAAGACCGTTTCCGCTATTTCCGGCATCAGGCTCAAAACCGGCTCCGTCATCTTTGATGATCAGCACCACCGATGAATGGGTAAGATCAAGGCTTATGTGCACGCGCCTCGCTTTTGCATATTTTGATATGTTATTCAGCGCTTCCTTGAAGATGAGAAAAAAGTGCCGGCGATCGTCCATATCAAATCTGATGGTCCTGCTGATCTCATCACAGCGAAAACTATAATCAATATTTTGCGGCTCCAGAATACCCGCTGTGTATTCCCGCATTCTGGCTACAATTCTTGACAGGTTATCATTATCGGGCTTTATGCTCCAGACAATATCATCCATCGATTCCATCATCTGGCTACTGTTTACGCTGATTCTGTTCAGATAATCCTTCGCTGTACGCTGCCTTTCATCGAGCTTCAGTCCGGCCATTTCACTCAGAATATTTATAGAGGTCAAAGTAGAACCAATGTCATCATGTAAATCCCTGGCTACCTTTTCCCTGATCATGTGAACCTCTACCAACCTTCTGATCCTTAATCTGTAAATGATATAAAACGGAATTGAAGAAATCAGAATCAGGAGCACAATGAACCACCAGGTCTGATAAAATGCCGGAACGATATTGATCTTCAGTGCTGTAATATCCGGAGAAAACACACCATCACTGTTCCGGGCCCTCACCATAAAGGTATATTCACCCGGTGCCAGTGAAGCAAAATTAGCCGACAGCACATGCTCGGCCCTCACCCAATCTTTGTTGGCGCCCTCGAGCTTATAATAATAGTTAAGCTTGTTACTTTGGCTATAGGATAGCGCCGCGAAAGATATGCTGATATAGTTCTGATCATGATGTAAACGGATGCCGCCTTCTTTTACTATAGCATCTACAGAGAGATACTTATCAAAAAGTTTAAAATCCGTTATGGTCACATTTCGGGGGCTGAACGATTTGCTTAGAAACTCGGGATTAAAAACTATAAAATTTCTTTCACTAGTGAAGATAAGATTGCCATCCATTAGCGCAGCCGCTTTGTTCATCAGATTTGTATTGCTGGAAACGTTCAGCAGACCATCCTTCTTGTCATACATTCTGAAGAGGTTATTCTTATAGTCATAGCGGCATATGCCGCCAATGGTTCCCATCCACAAATAACCCTTATTATCGGTTTGTAAGGAGACCACAACCCGCTGTGGCAAACCATCATAAGCAGTAATCTGTTTAATCTTACCGGTTTTAAGGTTCAGCAGATCCAAATTAGCCGTACATGCAATAGCCAGCAGAGAGTCATTAAGCTGGATAACATCAGAAATATGATTGGTGCTTAAGCCTTTGCCTTGCACATTCTCTGTATAATTTTTCACCGGCTTACCAGTTTTCGGATCAAAAAGAAAAAGGCCCTTTCCATCTGTAGCGACCCACAAATTCCCAAACTTATCACTATAAATCTTTGCGATTGCGTTTTTCAGGCTCCCCATGAATTCGAAATCAGCATCATCTTTTTTTCTGATCAGGTAACCTTGCTGGGTTCCAAACCACAACTGGTTATATTTGTCCAGGCAGATTGTTCGTGTGGTAGATCCGCCAAACTGCGGCGGAATCATGAAGTCAGATTTATTGTCCGCAGTATTATATCGAATCAGCCTCCCGCTCTGACAGCCCAGCCAAAGTTCATTCCGCTGCTCAATTTCTACAGCATCCCAGACCTTCATATAGTTTTGATCCGCTTGTGGAACCCCATTGTATATTTTTCCGGTAATTTCAGGCAATTCCTTCATCCTAAGTAAACTGTCATAGCTTAGCGGCCGCACGCCACTTCCCCATGAACCCAGCAACATCCTGTTGCCAGAAAGTTTTCTTACCATATTGATCTCAGCATCGCCAAAAGAAGGGATGCTTCCGTTCCTGATGTAATCGCCCACAACAGATGCCACATAAAGCCCATTATCAGATGCTACCCAGATATTTTTATCCCTGTCTTCAAACACCTGATAAACCCGGTTAACTCTTATTCCATATGATGCGCTCTTTGAATCATAAAACTGAATAAAACGCCTTTCATCCTCATCAAAAATATTAAAAGTATCTTCCCCATACCCCCATATTATACCCTTTCTTTCAATTGACCCTGTTAGTTCGTGATAATTTGATCCTTTTTGGGGTTCATAGCTGACTACCTCAGCTTTGCTTTTTTTAGGGTCAAGAATATATAAGATCAGGTTTTGGTAATTAAACCAGGTGTGCAAAAAGAACCTTTCCTGATGATCGATGCTAAAACTGGAAACGAAGGTAATGCCTGCTGCCAGTCTCAGCGCCGGCAATTTTTTTGGATTGTAAGCCGGTGTGTAAAATTGCCTGTCCTTCACATGATAACACCCGAGGCCGTTAATGCCGCCAATCCATAGATTCCCATGCTTATCCTCTCTTATAGACAATGGCCGCCAGTTTTCGCTGTACTTAATAACGGTTTGGTCCTTTTCAAACACCTCCTTTTTAGTATTGTAAACAAAGATGTCCTGCTCATTCATGAGTAGAAAAACATTTCCGCGGCTATCCTTAAAGAGTTCAAAAATATACTTCTCAGGTCTTTTGATCAACTTGCTGATGTCGACCTTCTTAAAAGTATAATTACTAGTATTGAATAGTCCTACCGTCTGGCCCATTTTAAGCCAAAGCTGCTTCGGATTATTGGACGGCAGGATCTGATCTACGGGTAGAGCAGGAAGCTGCGCGCTGGTCTTATTCCTATAGATTTGGGTAAACTGGTAACCATCGTACCTTTGCAGGCCATTTCGTGTACCAACCCACATGTAACCGTCTGAAGATTGCGCTATACAGTTTACAAAATTTGATGAAAGCCCGTCACTGGTCGAAATTTGGGTAAAAATGATCTCATAACCTAAAAGATTCAGGGGTATCAAGCAGAAAAGCAATGCCATGGAGCGCAGTACCCTTAATCTGGAGAACATGTTAAATCAACTGTTAAATTGCTTCTAAAGGAAGTCTACTAACAAAAATAGTCAAATAATTTCAGAATTATGGTCAATACGTATCCCGGCAGATTAATTGAACCGGATACGACAGGAAACAACGGAAAACACTATATTTCGAACATGAAGTTAAAGCTCTTTTTTCTGCTTATTTTTATCATCAGTTCTATTGCGTCTTTCATTGGCTGCAAAGAGGTTTTCACCTGGTTTTTAGAGTGCATTCCCGCTTTTTTAGGTGTACTGATCTTGATTCTTACCTATCATAAATTCAGGTTCAGCAATTTTACTTATGCAGTTATCCTCATTCACTGTCTGATTTTGATTATTGGTGGACATTATACCTATGCAGAAGTTCCATTATTCGACTGGATTAAAGAAACTTTTCATCAGTCCAGAAATAACTACGATAAGGTTGGCCATTTCATCCAGGGCTTTGGGCCGGCACTGATAATCAGAGAGATCTTTGTAAGGAAGCAAGTGGTAAATGGTAAAAAGTGGCTGTCTTTCATTGTCATCAGCATTGCATTAGCCATTAGTGCATTTTACGAACTGATTGAATGGTTTGTTTCTGTTAATTCAGGTGAATCAGGTGACGCATTCCTCGGAACACAAGGTTACATCTGGGACACGCAGTCTGACATGCTTACAGCCTTCATCGGTGCGTTAGCTGCAATATTCTTCTTTGGTAAAATACAAGACAATTCCATTGAAAAGCTACATCAGACCAACTGATTCACTTCGCATGGCATCATTTGAAATACTTAACTCCGTATTTCAACATTACACAAACCGGGATGCCCAGTGCCACCCAGGAAAATACATGCCACGCCCCAACACCGACTATAGCAGACAATAAACCTGCAATGGTAATAATGGAGAGCAGAACAGGCATGCCCCATACTTTAAAAAAAAGATTTTTATTTTCCTTCATCTTCTTGAACGGTTGATAAGGTTAATGATTCTGAATTTTCCATAAGTCTTTTTAACTGGGCCGACTTAGCCTTACGCCTGGCCAGCCAGAGGTAAATTCCGGAAATCAATACAATAATGGTAGCCAGATCAAAAATTGCCCAAAGAATCTTCATCGGCATACCGCCATAGTCGCCAAAATGAAAAGGCTGAGAGATAAAAATGGTTTTCAGATACCACGGAAGATCTATCAGATTTGTCAGTTCACCAGTTTTTGCATCAACAAATGCAGGCTTAATGATTCTGGAAGTCAGCGGGGTGTTTCCGATCAGGAAGACCGCGTAATGATATTTAGTGGAATAAACAGTGCCGGGATAAGCCACAAAAGAAACTTCCATATCGGGTGCAGCCGCCTTTGCACTATTTACAGCGGCTTCCAGAGAACTCAATTTTCCGGTTACCCTTGGCTGATTTTTGTATGAAGCAACCATTTCAGCAAGCTGGCTGACTTTCCATTTTTCCAGAGCCGGATCAACCAGCGTATTGATCACTCCTGTCAGTCCCACCACAGATGCCCATGCCAGGGTCACAATGCCCAGCAAATTGTGTAAGTCCAGCCATCTTATTCTTGATGATTTCTCTGTCCGGATCATTCCGAAATCAAAACGTTTCATGATTGGTCCGTACAAAACGATACCTGATAGGATAGCTACAAAAAACAACAGGCCCATAAGACCCAGAAAGAGCTTCCCGGGTATACCCGCGAGCATTTCTACGTGAAGATAATACATGACCAGCATAAAATCCATCTCATTAGGCGGTGTATCCATTACCTGCCCTGTATATTCATTCATGTTCAGGTAGTGGTCTGCCTCAATCGGTGCCTCTGATGAGTCTGCCACCACGACAAACATTTGGCCCGGATGTTCTTTCGTATCCCAGGACACATACTTCAGCGCCTTCACAGGCACATGCTTTAAAGCCTCCTCCAGTACGAGATCTTTAGATTTTGTGGGCGTTCCCGGAGCAACGGCAGGCAACTCGACCTCCTTACCTAATAAATGATCAATTTCTTCATAAAAAATTAGCGGCAAGCCGGTCAGACATAGCATAAGTAGAAAGATGGTACATATAAGGCTGGTCCATTTATGGATATTGAACCATTTTTTTATTGTTTTAGCCTTCATAGGCTCCTTTAGCTAATTGTGACGTTTTGAGCGTTGCGCTTTTTATCATGACTAATTAATTTGACAGTAACAAACCTACTATTTAAAACTATTCTAAACAAAATAAATAGAAATTAATCATCATAGCCTGCTAATCTTCATGTTCCCGTTATCGAGCTTTTCAAATTCGTAAGGACGACATGTAAACGTATATTTTGGAGATATAGGTGCTTTGCGAAAATACCAAGCAAAAAATCCAGTCAAATGGCAGTTGTAAAAGCCACTACATATAATTATTCATTGTAAAATATTTTCTGTTCCATTTTTATCTTTAAAATGGTTTCTATATATTCAAAATATGAACACTAACCAAATAGAAAACACCCAAATCACTAAGAAGCACTGGCTTTTCCTGCTTGCATTATTTATTGTCGACGTACTCATTATGTTGGCTATTTAAACGCGCTATCACTAAAAGATGATTAAAGACGACGATCTTAAAAGACTAGACCAGATACCCACCAGCAATCGACCCTGGTACTTGCGTACGCCGTATTGGGGAATTATATTCTTTATACTTATTCTCATTTCCATATTTATTTTTAAGGTCTAATTGTACTTAACAACATTTTTCAAACTTTTCTCATGCACTGCGGTTAAATAGTCACTATGAAAAAGTTTGATTCCTTTGCCCAATTTTTAGTTTATCTATTAGTCGCCGTCCTCGTAACGGGTGTGATAGTAGCCCTTAACCGTCATGAAGAAAAAGTGGCCGGGAATACTGGCTCAGATGTGCCAGCTGTGTTCACTGAGTAGGTTAAAACATCTATTTTCTATTGTTGAGCCTTTCTAAACTGAATACTTACCAATAATGCAAAAGACCTTCACCAAATGTCGCTTGAAGTGTAAAAACAAGCACATTTAGTAAAGGTCTCTCTTTAAGGAGTGTTCCCGAAGGGATTCGAACCCCCATCATCAGAACCGGAATCTGACATTCTATCCATTGAACTACGGAAACGGAAGGCCAAAGATATAAAATTTGCCCGAATCCTTAACAAGATTTTAAACATAGCTAAGCCCTTACCAGCGATGCCCCGCAATACTTACAAAACTGTGCATCCAGATCGTGTCCTTCCCTGCTGCAGCCCGGGCAAGACTCAGGAAGTTCTTTCTTTTGGCGTGCCAGCATCGCCAGATCATGAGTTAAGATACCAGTTGGTACCGCAATGATCGAATAACCAATCAGCATCACTACAGAAGCCACTAACTTACCCATTGGCGTTACCGGTGAAATATCACCGTATCCCACGGTAGTGATGGTTACAATTGCCCAATATATGCTCTCGGGAATGTTGGAAAAACCATTTTCCCGCTGCTCAACCAGGTACATGATCGACCCTAGTATTATCGTTAGCATTAATACGGTCATCAAAAAAATGCTAATTTTTCTAACACTTCCCTTTAAGGCTGTTGTTAAGAAATTGATCTCTGTAAGAAAATGTCCAAGCTTGAAGATCCGGAAAACCCGCAGCAAACGTAACGCACGGAAAACAAGCAATGCCTGAGCTCCTCCGAAGAAAACACTAAGATAAGAAGGAACCAACGCGATTAGATCAATTACGCCAAGCAGGCTAAACACATATCTTAGTGGCTTTTTGATACAAATTAATCTTAAAATATACTCAATTGTGAAGAGCACTGTGAATACCCACTCCAGTGCAAAAAGGAATTTTCCGTATTGCATATGAATGCTTTGAACACTGTCTAGCATCACTACTGCAATACTTGTAAAAATGGCTATCAG
>DATFQH010000450.1:0-8473 GCA_035264385.1 Pedobacter sp. | reverse complement strand
AAATTTTAAAAATAGATATGTAAGGAGTTAATATTATAATTTTGCGAGATCTTCAAAAATATTGAAGCATTTAGCACCAAGAGCTTTGTCACTCGAAAACTGGTAATTTTTAATTGGAGACAAGGAAATAGGTGGAAGATGCTCACGTGTAATAACGTGGGCCTCTCTATTTCGTCTCCACGGTATACCAGTACCTCGAGTGGCGTTTGGGGAGGTACCCACGTTTTTGCATTTGTACTGGTTTTTAAGAGTGGTATATTCTATGAGAAAACAAGATTTTCTTAGAGATGAAATGTTCTCTGTGAAAAGCGATAATGTCTGTGAGCTATAGATCAATAGTTTCTAGCAGATAGAAATCAAAGGTGAACTGTAGATCTGTTGTTGCCTTCTAAAAGTTCAATTATAATATCAGTTCTGATAATTAATTGATGGTATGGAACAAACATTAGCAGCGCGTGGCCAGGTAAGAGATATCAGTTATCTCCTTCAAAAATTAGTAGACAAATACAATCCTTTGCAGATTTATTGCTTCCATAAGGATGAGCAATCGAAGAAAGTGGAGGGCTGTTTTGGTGAGTTTCAAGATAATGGATATTGTGATTATTGGCTGTTGATGGTCACTGAGGGCGGTTCCCGGATTGAAAGTGCGGTTCAGGATTTTGTGAATGCGCATTATGAATTTGGAAAGGTGATCATTCTTGCGCATGGCAGGGAGGGAATTGAGCGGTCTATAAAGGACGGTTATCGGTTTTTTGCTAATGTGTACAGTACAGGCAAGTTGCTGTACAGCAGGGAGTTTTATTAATCCGCTTTTGTCTTTTGAGCCGGCTTGTTTGGAGCATCAGCAAAGATTGGAGCGGCGGTATGCGGAGGGGATATCTAGGGCAAGAGGTTTTTTGCATGGTGCAATTGAGTGCCTGGCTACTAAGGAGTACAATGTTTGCGCTTTTATGCTGCACCAGGCTGTGGAGCAGTGGTGTATCGCGCTGATAGGGTTGCACATCGATTATCGGTGTGATATTCACAATTTGTATCGGTTGTTGATGCTGTGCCGGTGTTTTTCAGATATGCCGTATAGGTTGTTTATTACGGGTAAGGAAGAGGATCGGGTTATTTTTGAGAAGTTGGTGAAGAGTTATTGTAATGCGAGGTATGGGATGGGTTTTGAGATTGGAGAGGGGGAGATTGATTTGTTGATGGAGAGGGTAAGGGGGTTGGTGGGGTTTGCTAAAGACAATCTGCGACCTACGGTTCTCTAAACGTGAGTAAAGAGTTCGGATCTCTTTCAGGGTACTAAAACACTTTTTTATTTCGACTTGCCGACGGACGATTTTTAGTAGTTGTAATTTGCTCTTCTTCTATATCAAGCACATCTTTAAAAAAGACTTCCACGGCAAGTCGAGCAACCAGATTTAAGAAAGGCTTCTCATCTTCATGCACAACGCTATCTTCATTACCTGGATGATTTGGGATTCTTTTTGCTCTTCTTTTTGGAGGATTCATTGAGTAATAGGTATTATAATCATAAAATTAAAAATACTTAGATTATTTAGATGTTTAATCATTATTAACTTGTTACTTCTCATGGGTGAGTTTTTCTAAATCTCGAAGGTTAGTAAAATCAAAAAAGGATGGAATGCGTTGATGCCATTATTATTACATGATTTATTATGTTATTTTTGATTTAGTTGTCGAATTAAAATTAACGAAATCAAAAATCATGAAGCCTCTAATTTACTATCCAAGTTTTGAACCACCGGATGAAATATGGCTCAAGTTTGCATTGCTTTACTTCAAAGAATGTAGACCGATTATACCTTACAACCGAGAAAACCTAGTTTCAAATGGATTTAGGGAAATAAAGGAAAATACTAACCTGATAAATGCGATAAATCCTGGGTATAATGAAGGGGTTGAAGCTTCAATAAAAGCTAGAGAAGAAGTAGAAAGCATTTGTCGTAGGCCACATGAGAGATCTCATCATTTTAATCATGTTAATATCGTGAGGAAATTTCGTGATGAAGATAGCTGGGACTATGAGCTTTTCGTTGAAAAGTTTTCTTATGAATGGAAAGACTACATCATCGAAAATGGTTTTGGTAAGAAAACCGATAATGGGCTTTTGATGTCAAAAGATCTTGGTTTTATATTTATGTCTTTTTTGGCGAGCGAAATAGCGTATGTGGAGGATACGGCAATTGTTACAGATAACGATGCTTTTGATAATTTCACAAATTCGAGAAGAATGAATAATATAGGGCTAGGACGCAGGAATAACTTCGCTAAAGGGATCATTAACCTACTTGTGCCACAGAATCTCTCAGAGATACCTTTCGAGAAGCTGATTAAGTTTAGAAACAAGAATATAGGGCACATCTTAGCATTCAATAATCAGCTCGATTTGGTCGAAGATAAAATAGGTCGTGGTTATGTAGAACGCGATTTCATCAAGGAGTATAATGAGATCTATTCTGATTTCAATAAGAAGGTCATCGGACAGGGGATAGGCTTACTAGCTATCCCATTCTCGGCGTTTATGATGATTCAGAACCCATTCGCAACTGCCATTAGCAGAGTAAAAGACATCATGGGAATGTTAGGAGTAGCCTATGGGGGAACTTATACGTTAAACAAAGGGTTAGTAGATATTGAGAATCAGAGGAATTGTAAGAAATATTTAACCAATTTGGGACGATTAAAGATATAGAATAAAATATGGTCGATGAATGGGTATACCTTGTCAATAGATACACCATAGCTGGCGCCCGAAGCAAATTTGAAGATATCTGTACTACGCTATTCAAACATAAATTTAAGGGAGAATGCGTGAAATCGGTACGGGTTGATATCGGTGACGGTGGGGTAGATGTCTTTATTGGTGATATCGAAAATCAGCCAATAAAGGTCATCCAATGCAAGTTTTTTGTTAACGGTATTGAGGAATCACAAAAGGCACAAATAAGGAAATCCTTTAAAACTGTTATAAGTTCAGCTGATTTTCAGGTCAGCAATTGGATACTCTGTCTGCCGGGAAAGTTGAGCATCCAAGAGCACAAATGGTGGGCAGGTTGGAAAGACAAGCAAATGAAGATCTTCGGGTTGCCAAATGATTGCATTGAACTGATGGATGGGGCCGATCTCATCGATCAATTAAAAACTTTCGGTCTGTATGATGAAGCCTTTGAAATAGAAATCAAAAACGCAGTGCGGGAGATCCACGGGGCTGTAGTCGGAAAAAAGTTTGACCTGAATCAGGAAGTTTTGTCTGCATCAAACTACGTTAGGAACCTCAAAAATTACTTTTCCAAGGAAAAGCTAGCACATATAGAGAGACAAGCAGTTCAGGAAATTGTAGCATGGGTAAAGAGGGATCTGCCTGGCAGGGCGATTTTAGAAAAGATGCTTGTCGTCAAAGGTAAAAAAGGAGTCGGTAAAACAACAGTTCTGCATGATGTCTACTGTCATTTGGAAAAGGAACAGGAGTATGTTGTTCTTGCAATCAAGTGTGACCAGTTTTATGATGTAAGTTTGAACGGACTTTCCCAGCAGTTGTTCACCGATATAGCATCATTCAATGAACTTTTCAAAGTATTTCGGGACAAAGGTGAAAAATTTGTAGTTGTACTTGACCAACTCGACGCGCTGTCCCAAACCTTGTCAACGGACAGGAGATGGCTACAAACATATATTAAGCTTATTCAGGAGCTTCTCAAGCTGCCAAATGCAAGAATTATAATCTCGACTAGGAGTTTCGATCTTGAGTACGATGCCGATCTGAAAAAATTTAATGATACACAACTTATCAAGCAGATAGAGGTTGGTAAGTTGTCTGAGACGGAAGTAACCGACATTTTAAAGCTACTTAAAATTGAAGCAAAAAGTAAATTACTGATCGAACTGCTTACCATACCTTATAACCTTGAACTTTTCACCAAGATTCCAAATTTGGAGCAACTTTTACAGAAACAGTCCGGGATTTCATTAACTAAACTCTATTCCGAATTGTGGAGTCAAGTGATGACACCGAGGGAACTTTTGCTCACCGACTGCCTAAATGCAATTGTGAAAAGGATGTACGAACAGCATCCAAATCTGATAGAGATGGCATATCTCGAAGAATTCAAAGCCGAAATAAGTTATTTGGTCTCCCATGAAATTCTGGTACAGAACGGAAATAAACTTTCTTTTTTTCATCAATCATTTTATGAGTATTATCTGGCTCGATGGTTCGT
The DNA here is from genome assembly GCA_035264385.1 of Pedobacter sp. Lineage (GTDB taxonomy): Bacteria > Bacteroidota > Bacteroidia > Sphingobacteriales > Sphingobacteriaceae > Pedobacter. The sequence continues at coordinate 4,241 of DATFQH010000450.1, read as the reverse complement.
AATCTCCGACAGAAATCTAATCGACTATATTTTTGAGGAAGACCAGAATCTGTATATTAGGTCTTTGATCAAGACCGTTATTGAGTACCTTAGGGAGGCCGACCATCAAAAATACATAGAACTCTATAAAAAAATAATTGGTCAAGATCAGATCAGGTATCACAACAAATATCTTTTTATACTGGAACTTGGACTTGTAGAAATTCCATCTCAGAAGGAGAAAGAGCTGGTTTGCGATATGCTAACGAATGAATATGGAAAATTGTTTCTTGACTTATTCAATTCAAAAGGTTGGATCGAGTTTTTTATTTCAAATGATCTGCTCAATGGCAATCATAATGATGTTTACAGAATTCTTTACCGCAACATAAACCATAATGCAAAGCTTGTTTTGGACCATTTAGAAAATGGCAAGTTTGAAGAAAAAAATAAGTTAATTGCGGACATTATACCAAGCGTCAAAAACTGGGATGCCAGACTTTTACCCTTTTTTGATAGCTACTTTCCATACGATGAGAATACAGAACTTTGGTATTTCGAGACCCTAAAGAAAATAGCGCCTTTTGATCTTGAATATGTATTTGGAAAGCTCAGGCCAGTAATATTGAAATCAAAGAGCAGAACTGAACGCTTCAGGTTTGATCATCGGTTTGAAAGAATAATTGATAACTTGTATCAACAAGACCCTTCCAGCACCGCTGAATTTTTATTCTCTGTTCAATTAGAAATCCTGGAAGAAACAAAGCACGCCTATTATTCGAAGTATTCAGGAATTACCTCGGAACTGCTCGGTTCCCATCAGCTTGATAACGGGATGTTTTATAAAGACAGCGAAGATGAAAAATCGATAGATTTCTACTTGCTCAAATACTATAGCACGTGCGAAAGAAGTGAACTTAAAGAAGTTGTCCAAAAATATTCCTCGACCAATTATGTTCCTTTGCTCATTCTTCTAGCAAAATTGATGCGGGACAGGGCTAGTGAATTTATTGAGGAAATCTACCAGCTCCTGTTGGTCATCGAAGCTAAGAACGGTTTGATGGAGATAGATGATTTTTTTCAGCTCAACATTCGCAGAATGATTGCTAAAGCTATATCCTTATTTGATCCAGCACAATATCAAAGAGTTAAAAAGCTACTGCTCAATATCACCCATCCCTATGAGATTTGGAAATATGAAGAAAATGGCAAGAAGAAATTTAGCCTGAATATTGGACGGAAAAAGTACTTGTTTTTAAAAGCACTTCCAAAAAAAGTTCTGGAAAATGATAATGAGTTGAAGCAATTACATCTGGTTTTGGAACGACGTTTTGGCCAAATCGACGATAATAAGGCTTTGGATAGAAACAATAGTAGATTTGGGGCTGTAGGTTCTCCATTGTCGAATGCGAATTTTAACAAATTCAGCTTCGATGCCTGGCTAAAAAGTATGCGGAAAATTGATGAGGATTTTAAATCTGATGATTTTTTCAAGGGAGGTTTACTGGAGCATTCGAGATCTTTTGAAAGCGTGGTGGAAAAGCGTCCAGATCATTTCTGTGGTTTTATTGGGCAGTTATATAATGAGGAGGGCATATCTATTAGTTACATCTCGCATGGCATATCTGCATTGATCAAGGCAAAGTATGATCCTGACAAGGTTGCCGAGCTTGTTAAAAGGGAAATAAACCTATTCTTAAACAGAGAATTTACTCTGTATGCCACCTGGCATATCAAATACCTAATCAATACGAAGCATGTTTCCGAGGATATCAAGGATTTTTTGATTGCCATCGCCAGATCAAATGGATATCGAGATGATACGCTGAATCCTAGTGATCCGATTTCAGATTTTATCAATACACCAAGAGGTTCAGCCATATATAACTTATTTTACCTGTTCGATTATCCAAATTACAAAGAGGACGTGCTCTCTACGATTGAATTCGCTATTGATCCAAAAAATAGTCCTTCAACTACAATTCTGGCAGGGGTGATGTCTCAGCTTGCCTACTTGAACCACTTTGATATCGAACGTTCATTCGCCATTTTCCGGCAGCTTATCGCCCAGAAAGATTCACATGTGCTAAAATACTCCATCAATCCTGCGCAGTATTTTAACAATAAGTTCCATGATAGAATGGGTTTTTATTTTGAGGAAATGCTATTGCACAAGGAATTATATGATAAATGCTACTTCTTTGTAAACAGTTGGGTCTTTGAACATATTGATGATTTCAAAATGTACGACCATTTTATGGGACTGGGTCAAAAGGCGATAGAATGTGCCATTGACGTAGCTGAAAGTTTTTTGATTAGGGATGGCGTAGTCGATCAGCGATCGATGCGAGTCTTGGAAAGATGTTTGTCACATACCGAATTCGATCTTTCCCACGAATTTTCTGGGCTAGTGTTAAGGGTGTTTAAAATTGAAAACTTTGGGGAGCTTTACAGCTTCATGGAAAAATATATTGCTAACGATCAGTTCAGTAACGATCCGAGATATTTGTTGGAGTTTTTGACGGAGTGTTCATCTCTTTATCCAAAAGAATGTTTGGATTTATTGGTAAAAATGAATACTCCAGAGAAAGTTGATATCAGTAAGAAAGCCTATCTTGGTGATGAACCATTGGTGCTGGTATTAGCAATATATTCCAGACTAAGGATTGAACCTTTTAAATACCGTGAAGAGCAAAAGGCGGCACTAGACTGTTTCGATAAACTGCTTGGCATTCCCTCAATAAGGTATAAAGCACTTGAAGCCATGGAAAATGTATTAAACTAAATAAAATACGTTCCAAGAACGTATTTCATTCATAAGTATTCATAAAACTGCACGAATCCTACTCCAATAAATCCTTTTACTTAGAGCAAAGGATTAATAAGTGTATTTGAGAATTAAAACACATCTGACTGAAATTGTAGAGAAAAAACCATATAGGGGGAATGATGTATTTGCGCTATCTACAGAACTTACAGGATGCATCTCGCAAGTACTTAATCAGCGTGATCATTTTCAGAAAGAATTCTATAGCCATGCCTATAAGACCAGGGATGTTCAAACACTAAACTCAAAAGCTTTAATAATCATAGGTAAGCACTCTGCGCTTTCTGAAAAGCAACTTCATGCCTTCGAGATGTTCCGCAATAATTGCAAGGATGTTGAGATAATTACATTTGATGAACTGCATCGTAAAATTGAAAGTCTGCTCAAGATCATGACTGGAAAAATATCGTAAATACAATTGCTCAAGTTACAAAACCATTCAATAATGTCTTTAAGTAGATATTGAGACTGAGCGTTCTTTTAACCTTTTAAAAGTCAAATAATGAATGAGCCAAATTTTCATATGGTGTTGAACTAATCAATCCAAATAACCCCAGTACAACAATAAATGATTATTGGTTATTAACTCAAAATTTTCCACATTCATATCAGTAATTATTCTTCCAAATTTTTGGAAAAACCACCTATTTCATTCAATTCGTCCACAAAATGGTTTGAATTACTCACCGCCACCGACATGCTTATTGCCAATCCTAGTGCTTACTGCTAATTCCGTAAAATTTGTAAATTTATAGCAATAGAAAAGTCATGAAAGAAACCGTCATCAATCTGATTGAAAACGAAAGTGAAAACACCCAGTTAGATTTCAAACTAGAGCAGTATCCTATTGAAAAAGGAAATAATAAAAAGGGTGAGTTCTTAAAGGACATGTGCGCATTTGCAAACCACCATCGTAAAGAGGATAAGTTTATTATTATAGGGGCTGAAGAAAAAAATGGTATTGCAATGGGTTTCAAAGCTATTGACGAATTGCATGACCAAGCATCTTACCAACAATTTTTAAATCAATATATAGAACCAGAAATAAATTTTGAATACAAAGAGATTTTATATCTAGGAAACCGCTTGGCATATTTCAGGATATTTGACAACACTAAAGGGCCTTATTTATTTAAGAAAGAATATAAGGATATGCATCAGAAGGGAACCATTTACCGAATCGGTACTGGATTTGTTAGGACAGGTACATCCACACGAGAATTAAGACGGGATGATTTAGAGAAAATATATGCTGGCCGTTCTACCGCCAAAGACCGTAGCAATGACATAGATTTTGAGTTTTCACTGTGGGGTTTCAATTCTTCAGAACTTAGGTATGCCGGTTATATAAAACACTTACGGGTTGATGCAAAAAACCTATCAAATACCTCTATCGATTTGGACGTTGAGGCCAAAATTTATAACAATAAGCATG